>JAITWN010000126.1 GCA_031285245.1 Chromatiales bacterium
CCAACTCGCGCACCGCTTCGCGATCTTCATAACCTTCGAGGCGCGCCACCAGGCTCTTGCCGTGTGGCCGACCTTCGCATAACTGCAACGGCTGCCACTCCCCGCCCCGCCGTATCCACCACGGCCGATAGCGCAAAATGCCATCAGGGGGACTGGCATAGGAATGCACCCGCATCCAGCCTTTGACGCCATACGGAGCGCCCAGCCGGCCCATGGTCAGCAAGCGCTGCCTGCTCACCACCGCATCACCACGTCTGCTACTACTTTCTTGCGCCGCGGAACCGGAGCATGCACCGGCTTCCGCATACGCCATCAAGCCGCTGCGGCGTGCTGCTTCACCAGCTGCGCAACGCGTTCGGACGTGCCAGCACCCTGGGAAAGCCAGTAGTTCAGGCGCTCGGTGTTGAGGCTGAACTTGATTTCCTGCCCGGAGGCAATCGGATTGAAATAGCCGAGGCGCTCGATGAAACGCCCGTCGCGTGGCGAGCGGCTATCCGTTACCACGACATGGTAGAACGGCCGCTTCTTAGCGCCGCCGCGGGTCAGACGAATCGTTACCATAAGAAATTCGTTCCTTTGTGTATTCAGGGCCTTGCCCGACGAAAACGGCATATTCTACGGATCTGTTTTCTAAAAAGGAAGACAGGAAACCCGGAAAACCACCCCATAATCGCCGTCGTGCACGTATCCAACGACTACCGCACGCGCTCCCGCTGTTGCAACCACTTGCCAGCCATGCGCCGAATCGATGCATCGCTGCCCTCGTCATGCAGCAAGCCATCGATCTGCTGCCAAGCGAGATTGTGAGATTCCTCGCTGACCACATAACGCTCATTGCTTCCGGCACGAACCACATAGCGCACGTCATAGTGCCAATGGCCTCGGACTTCACCACGCTCCGGAATCCAGTGCCGATCGAGGTCGAAGATTTCCCCGTCCTTAAGACGCAGGTCCGGCAGCCCGGTTTCTTCCTCTGCTTCACGCAGCGCGACTCTCGCGAGGTCGCTATCGCCATCGGCGTGACCACCCGGTTGCAACCAGCGATTCAGCTTGCGGTGGTGAGTTAGCAATGCGCGATGATCGTCGGCGCTGACCACCCACGCCGAACCAGTGAAATGGCCGGCCAAACGCTCGCGCACAAACGGATTCTGCGGATCGTCCAACATCGCCAGGAAGCTGTTTACGGTCTCGGCTTCGTCTGGCCAGCGGCGCTGATACGCCAATAGATCCTGATGCACCAGCACGCTCAAAACGGCAGTTTTCCTTTCAGGCCCGCCATCAACTTGGCCATGCCGCCTTTCGAGGTCATTTTCTTCATCATCTTTTGCATCTGCGTGAACTGCTTGAGCATGCGGTTGAGATCCTGCACCTCAACGCCCGCGCCCGCGGCAATGCGACGCTTGCGCGAACCGCGGATGATATCGGGAAAACGCCGTTCTTGAAGCGTCATGGAGTTGATCATCGCTTCCATGTGCACGAACTGGCGATCATTGATCTGATCGCGCGCAGTCTGCGGCAGTTGCGACATGCCCGGCAATTTGTCGAGCAAACCATGCACACCGCCCATGCTGCGCATCTGCTGCAACTGATCGCGGAAATCCTGCAAATCGAAACCTTTGCCCTTCTTCAGCTTCTGCGCCAGCTTCTCGGCTTTGTCGCGATCGACTTTTCGTTCAGCCTCTTCAATCAAACTGAGCACATCGCCCATACCGAGAATGCGCGAAGCGATGCGATCGGGATGGAAAACTTCGAGCGCCGCGCTCTTCTCACCGGTGCCAAGGAATTTGATCGGCTTGCCGGTCACGTGACGCAGCGAAAGCGCCGCACCGCCACGCGCATCACCATCGATCTTGGTGAGAATGACACCGGTCAGCGGCAGCGCTTGATGGAAGGCGGCAGCTGTGTTGACCGCATCCTGGCCGGTCATGCTGTCGACCACGAACAGCGTTTCCACCGGATGCAGCACAGCATGCAGACGACGAATTTCATCCATCATCTCAGCATCGATATGCAAGCGTCCTGCGGTGTCGACGATCAGCACATCGATGAATTTGAGCCGCGCATATTCCAGCGCGCGCGTGGCGATATCTTCAGGACGATCACTCGCCGAGCTCGGAAAGAACTCCACACCAATATCGCCAGCAAGCACTTCAAGCTGGTGAATGGCAGCCGGACGATAAACGTCCGCGCTCGCCACCAGCACGGATTTCTTGGTGCGCTCGCGCAGCCAGCGTGACAGCTTTCCAACCGTCGTCGTTTTACCCGAGCCCTGCAAACCCGCCATCAAAATCACCGCAGGCGGCGCAACATTGAGCTCGAGCCCCGCGGACTGCTCGCCCATCATGACGATGAGCTCATCACGCACAACTTTTATCAGCGCCTGACCCGGCGTCATGCTGGTCATCACTTCCTGGCCAATCGCCCGCTCGCGCACGTGCTCAATGAATTCACGCACCACCGGCAGCGCAACATCGGCCTCAAGCAACGCCATGCGCACCTCACGCAGAGCGTCCTTGATATTGTCGTCGGTCAGACGCGCCTGTCCGCGCACGCTTTGCAGCGCACGACTCAAGCGTTCAGTGAGATTTTCAAACATGGGCGATCCCGACTATCAGTTATGGCGATCAGCTATATGGATAAGCGCAAAGGAAGGGATGATACACCATCGTATGGCGACAGAGTGGCCGCTACCTGACAACCATGATTTAGAGGCAGTGACCAGGCGGGATCGGGGGCCTTTTTTGAAACGCGGAGCCCCTGGGCGCGCCCACGGGTTCGCACAACTCCCCCGAGCCCGCCGCGGGCGGGCGGGGCGGACTTCAAGGCCCCC
>JAITWN010000133.1 GCA_031285245.1 Chromatiales bacterium
TTCTCCGCCCGCCTCTCATGGTCACACTACCGCACGTTGACCAAGGTGAACGACCCCTTGGCGCGCGCCTTCTACGAAATCGAAGCCGAGCGGGAAAACTGGCCTGTTTCGCACCTTGAACGCCAGATACACACGCTGCTGCATCTGCGCCTGCTCAAGAGTCGCGACAAGGACGGCGTGATGGAACTGGCCCGCCAAGGCCAGACCGTCGAAAAACCCAGCGACCTGATGAAGTCGCCCATCGTGCTGGACTTTCTCGGGCTGCAAGGCGCTCCGGCGCTGCGTGAGAGTGACATCGAAAGCGCCATCATCAGCAAGCTATCCCAATTTCTTCTGGAGTTGGGCAAGGGCTTCGCCTTTGTCGCACGCCAGAAGAGGATCACCTTCGAGGATGATGAATTTTTCCTTGACCTCGTTTTCTACAACGTCATTCTCAAGTGCTACCTGCTCGTCGATCTCAAACTCGGCAAGCTCGCCCATCAGGACATCGGGCAGATGGACAGCTATATCCGTCTCTTCGATGCGGTGGCGCGAACACCGGGAGATGGCCCGACCATCGGTCTGATCCTTTGTGCAGAGAAAAACGACACGATGGCGCGCTATTCGATTCTCAGCGAGCACAAACGGCTCTTTGCCGCGAAGTATGTAACCTATCTACCTACTGAAGAGGAGTTGCAGAAGGAGCTTGAACGCGACCGCCGTATCGCGGAGGAAGCGGTACACACCACCCGCGAGGAGAAGACTACGAAGCCAAAGCGGGAACCATTAACGAAGAAAAAGCCATAAACGAACTTTCGGATTCATAGCGAGCAAATTCTCAAGCACAAGTATGATGATCACGACGACGAGGAGAAGGGGTGCGAAATGGCACGCGCTATCGTCTTCCGTGATTTGGCTCAAACGCGAGGCTATCGGCGTCGTTTGGGCCAAAAACATGCGCCAAAGCGTCTGACGTTCATTGCTAACCCATTGTCAGATAAGAGTTTTTAATTTGACCCGCTCTACTCAAATGAGCCATACGAGTCAAATAGCAGGCAATCCAACTCCGCGATGTCCGCCTACCAAAGAATTCCGCACGCGTCTCGTGCAGAATTCCGAGAAAAGCGATATCGCACAGCTTCCTCCCTAAACCCACCCCGCCGACAATGCCTCCGCCTGCTGCAACACCGTCTGCACCGCCGCATCCTGCAAGTCCGGCGGATAGCCATATTTGCGCAGGATGCGCTTGACCAGCACGCGCATTCTTGCTCGCGCCGAATCTCGGTGCGCCCAGTCCACCGTGACGCTACCTTTCAGGCTCGTCAGCAACTCGTGGGCAATGACCTTGAGCTTGTCGTCTCCCATCGCCTGCACCGCAGATTCGTTTTCCGCCAGCGCGTCATAGAACGCGATTTCCTCGTCGGAAAGGCCGGATTCTTCACCGCGTTGCCGCGCCGCGCGAATGTCCTTCGCCAGTTGTATGAGTTCCTGCAACACCTCGGCAGTGGTGATGGCGTTGGCATGGTAGCGAGCCACCGCTTCCTCCAACCGTTCCGAGAAAGCCCGCGTTTCCACGATATTGGCCTTGCTGCGTGATCGGATGCCATCATTGATGAGTTTGCGCAAAGCCTCCAGCGCAAGGTTCCTCTTCTGCATCTGCTGCACTTCGGCGAGAAATTCCTCCGACAGAATCGAGATATCCGGTGACTGAATGCCCGCCGCCTTCAGAATGTCCACGATCTCGGTGGATACCACCGCACGGCTGACGATTTGCTGGATGGCAAAGTCGCGCTCCTGCGAGGTAACACCGGAACTTGTGGCGCTCTTGACCAATGCAGCACGAATGGCCTGAAAGAAGCCGACCGCCTCACGTATTCCACGCGCCTCGTCCGAAGCCGAGGCCAGCGAATACGCCTTCGACAAGGCCAATACTGCATCCTGATAACGCCGCTGGGCGTTCTTCTTCCCATCCTTCGTCGTCTCAGCAAAAGCCCATTGCTGCTGCTGGTTCAGAATCCACTCGATAGCCCCGGCCATCATCGCCAACCGCTGCTGCGGCGTTCCACTCAAAGCCGTGAGGTAATCAAAGCCGTGGTACATGTCGCGTACCACTTCGTATTTCTCCACCAGCACCGCCACGGCCTGCGCCTCATCCACGCCGGTATTCTCGCGGTCGCCCGCTGAATACTGCGCCAGAGCGGACTTCAAACTCTGCGCGATGCCGATATAGTCCACGATCAAGCCCGCGGGCTTGTCGCGGAACACGCGGTTCACGCGCGCGATGGCCTGCATCAGCCCATGCCCCTGCATGGGCTTGTCCACATACATGGTGTGCATGCAGGGCGCGTCGAAGCCGGTCAGCCACATATCGCGCACGATGACGATCTTGAGCGAGTCATCCGGTTTGCGGGCGCGCTTGGCGAGCAGATCGCGCCGCTTCTTGCCCCCGATATGCTGCTGCCATTGCGGTGGGTCGCTAGCCGCGCCGGTCATTACGATCTTGATCGCCCCGGCGTTGTCGTCGGCGCTGTGCCACTGCGGGCGCAACTTGATGATTGCGTCGTACAGCGCCACAGCAATGCGGCGGCTCATGCACACCACCATTGCCTTGCCATCCAGCGCGGCAATGCGCGCCTCGAAATGGTCCACCAGGTCTTTCGCCACCAACGCCAGCCGTTTTTCGCTGCCGACCAATGCCTCGATGGTCGCCCACTTGCGCTTGAGTTTTTCTTGTTCGGCCTGGGCCTCGTCTTCGGTCAGGGCTTCGATCTCGGCATCGAGCTTGGGCTTTTCATCTTCGTTCAGTTCGATGCGCGCCAATCGCGATTCGTAATAGATCGGCACCGTCGCGCCGTCTTCCACCGCGCGGCTGATGTCGTACACGTCGATGTAATTGCCGAACACCGCCGGCGTATTCACATCGGTGGCTTCGATAGGCGTGCCGGTGAACCCGATGAAGGACGCATTGGGCAGCGCGTCGCGCAGGTGTTTGGCGAAGCCGTAAGATACCTCGCCGGTCTTGGCATCCACCTTGGCGCGAAAGCCATATTGCGAACGATGCGCCTCATCAGCAATGACGACCACATTGCGGCGCGTGGTCAGGGGTTCGCTGACCTCGCCGAACTTCTGCAAGGTGGTGAAGATCACGCCGCCCGAAGCCCGCGCCAGCAATTGCTGCAAATGTTCGCGGCCCTCGGCCTGCACCGGCGTTTGGCGGATCAAGTCGCGACACATCGAGAACGTACCGAACAATTGATCGTCCAGATCGTTGCGATCGGTGAGCACCACCAGCGTGGGGTTTTCCATCGCCGGATGCTTGACCAGGCGCCCGGCGTAAAAAGCCATCAGCAGGCTTTTGCCGGAGCCTTGCGTATGCCAGATCACACCTGCGCGCCGGTCGCCTTTGAGCTGCGTCTTCACGCTGGGCAAGCCATATGATCCCGGTTCTTCACCTACGCCTTGCCACAACGCCGAAGCGCGAATGGTCGATTCGATAGCGCGATTGACGGCGTGATACTGGTGATAGCCCGCCACGATTTTCGCCAACCCGGAAGGCGTCTCGCCAAACACCGTGAAATACCGCAGCAGATCAAGAAAGCGTCGTGGCGCAAACACGCCTTCGATCAAGGTTTGCAGCTCCGGTGAACCCTTGGGCGCGATGGCATCGCCGTCGGTGGTGCGCCAGGGCATGAAGCGTTCCAGATCGGCGGACAGCGACCCGACACGCGCAGTGATGCCATCCGAAGTCACCAACAGCGCGTTGCTATGGAACAGTGCGGAGACTTGCTGCTTGTAAGTCTGCAATTGATTGAACGCGCCCACCAGATTTGCGCCCGCGCTGCCCGGCGCTTTCAACTCGATTACCGCCAG
>JAITWN010000219.1 GCA_031285245.1 Chromatiales bacterium
CACTGGCCCGGGGCAACACGTGCTTTGGGATGGTCTCAACAATGCCGGTCTGCCCATGCCTGCCGGTGAGCAGTACAGCTTCCAGGTGGTGGGTCGCGCGGGTGAAGTGCATTTTCCCCTCCTTGATTTTGAGTCCAATCGCTTCGGTGGCCCCACTGTTACTCGCCTCAATGGCGCGGGTGCACCGAGCTCAATCGTTTATTACGATGACCGTGGTTACAAAACGAATGGCGTCAACGTTGGCACGCCGGATGGACATATCTGCGGCGCCGGCTTCACCAATGCGCCGGTTCCGGATCACTCACTGACTGGTGTCGATTCGAACAGCTCCAATGCGGGCGTTTATTACCGCGCCTGGGGTGATGCTGCAGGCACGACTGCGACAAGCGCGTGTCAGTCTGGCGCCGTCAGCTTCGGCGACCAAAAGGCTCTCGACCTCTGGGCGCTGATCGTTTCTGATCCGCCGGATGCGGACATCGATCTTGAGATCATCGATTTCGCTGACGTGACGGTGACGATGTCCGCACCGCAAACTGTCGCGCCTAATGGTACGGCGGTGGTGGTGGCGAAATTCGGTAACGTCGGTTCGAAGGTCGCTGATGACACGAAGTACACCGTGCAGTTGCCGGCAGGTCTCAGTGATGTGAGCTGCACCGGCGCGACCTGTAATTACAACAGCACGACAGGTCTGGTGGCGATCAGCGGTTTGCCGACCTCGCTTAGCCCAGGACAGAAGACGGGCGATGTGACGATTGAATACACCGCGCCGGGGAGCGGCACGCTGCCGGTGACTGCGACGATCACGACGACTGCAACCCAGCCGCCACTGCCTTACACGCATGCGCCTGACAGCGTGACGGCTACCACCACCGTTGCTGTGGGTGGCACGGTTGCCGATGTGCTCGTGCAGATTTCTGCGCCGCTTACCGCGTCTTTCGGTGGCACGGTGAATGCGAACGTGACCTTGCGTAACTTGGGCCCGCTGCCGGCGGCGGGCGTCAGCTATACGCTGACTCTGTCTGATAGCTTGACCGGCGTCAGCTGCACCCCTCTCCCGGTGTCGTGTACGTATAACGCCACCAGCGGCGCAGTCACGATTTCTGGATTGCCAACGACGCTCGCGGCGGGCGAGATCGAGGTCGTGTCGTTCGTCTACACCGCGCCTCAGTCTGGTGTGGTGACGGTATTGGCCGGCATCGACACCAGTACGGCAGAAAGCACTAAGGTGAACAATATCGCCACGGCTTTCACCACAGTGACTGCGCTTCAGTCAGCTGACGTGACCGCGGCTATCGCGCCGCCGGCTGAAGTCGTGGAGGAATCGCTGGTGCAGATGCCGGTGACCTTCAGCAATCTTGGGCCGCTGAAGGCGCAGGGCGTGACTTATGAGATGACATTGCCTGCGGGACTTGGCACGGTGAATTGCGCTGGCGCCAGCGTGATTTGTTCCTACAACAATGGCACGGGCGCGCTGACCTTGTCGGGTCTGCCCGCGACGCTCGACAACGGCCAGTCTGTAACCTTCACCGTTGCCTATACGGCGCCGGCGCCGGGCACGCTGACTTTCACCGCAACCATTGGCACGACGACGGCCGAAATCAACACGGATAACAACACCGTTTCCGCGCAGACCAAAGTCGTGCCTACCGTCTACACGGTGAGCTTCAACAGCAATGGTGGCAGCGCGGTCACCAGCATCACCGGTGTTGCGCTCGGTAGCACTATCACCGCGCCCGCCGCACCGACGCTCGTTGGTTATACCTTCATCGGTTGGTATAAAGACTCCGGCTTGAACACGCCGTGGAATTTCGCCACCGATACGGTGAGCACGCATACCACGCTCTATGCGAAGTGGGTGATTAATGTCTACACGCTGACCTACACCGCGGGTACTAACGGCTCGATCACTGGCGCTGCTTCGCAGTCGGTGAACCATGGCGGCAATGGTAGTGCGGTAATTGCTGTGCCGGCTACGGGTTATCGCTTCGTGTCGTGGAGTGATGGCCTGACTACGGCTGGCCGCACCGATGGCAATGTCACTGCAAATCTGACAGTGACTGCGATCTTCTCGAGTATGGAAGAGCACACGTTGAAGCTCGACGATGAGCAGGGCTTCAACAAGCCAGCGGGTTCGCTGGAGCAACTGCGTATCAAGCGTGGTGGTGAACAGACCGTTACGAATGATCCGGCGCCTGCTGATTATGCCGACTTCCTGGTGTGCAATGGCAATAGCTGCAAGTTCACTGCGAAGCGTTCGGGTCGCTATGAGTTGAGCTATGTCGATGGCGGCGAGACTCACGTCATCGTCTTTGTCGTGAATCCGAATTCGGGTTTTGCGATCGAGCGTCAGAACGCTACTACTGGTGTGGCGGTGAACGTGCGCATCGTGCTCGATGATCTGCCGATCGAAAAGAGCGTGCAGCTTATCTACACGGTGCAAAATGGCGAGTTGGTTGATGTAACTGATCCCGCGGATTTGCTCACGCGTAATCCGAAGGAGCTGTTGTTCGATGTCGGCCCTGCCGGCAATACCACCTGCTTTGCAGCGGGCCACTGCTATCAGGATCTCAGCGTCACGGCCAATGCTGCTGCGGGAGAGATCGTCTTCACGCTCGAAGAAAGCGATGGCGTGGTCATCGGTGACTATCCCAAGCACACCATCGTGTTGACGGATGCCGCGTTGATTCCACTCGCTGCGCAGTTGGTGGTCGGACCTGGCAGTTCAGTCACTGTGGGTACGGTAGCGACAGCGCAGGTGGTTGGTCTGCCGGGGGGGGGTAACTACAAGTTCGATTGGTCGCTCAGTGACGATGTGCTTGGCATCGGTGCGCAGAATAATGCGTCGGTTAAGCCAGGTACGACGAGTGCGGGTGACTATCTCGTTCGCGTGACCGTGACTGATCTCGACAACCCCAGCCGTACGATCGAGCTGCTGGCATGGCTGCGTGTGGTTGTTGCAGGTCAGGAGAAAGCCATCTGTGGTAACAGTGGTTGCGATGATGATGGCTCGCGCATTCCTGCCGACGATCGCGATCTCGCGTGCGGTCTTGGCGTGAATGATCCGGTGGATGCGCTGGCTTATCGCCTGCAGATCGGTGACAAGAAGTGGAGCTGGGATAGCAAGGGGCTGTGCCTTGAAACTCAGCCTGGCTATGGTCTGCGTCTTGGCACAGTTTCCTTCCTGTCTTCGCCGAATTATGGTGCGGGTGTGGAGGCCGCTGCGGTGCAGAGTTATGGCAACAACGGGCGTGCGGCGCGTAATACCGAAGATCATGGCTTTGAGCACTTCGGCCTCTACTATGACTTCGAGGTCACGGGGCTTAACGTTGCCGGCGAGAGCGTGGCGATCGTAGTGCCGCTGCCGCGCAGTGAAACCATCCCGAGCGACGCGGTATGGCGTAAGTATCACCCGGTCGATGGCTGGTTCAGCTTCAAGGTGGATGCGCACAACACCTTGCACTCGGCTCGTCGCGTCGGCGATACCTGCCCGAGCCCGGTGTCGGGTGTGTGGGAGGAAGGGCTGATCGAAGGGCAGGACTGCGTGCGTCTCGTCATCGAAGACGGTGGTGTCAACGACATGGATCGTCAGGCGAATGGCGTCATCGCTGATCCGGGCACGCTGGCTGTGCCGGCCGGTGGCAAGATCCGCGTGACCAGCACCGGTAGACATGGTGGCTTCGGCGCCACGGATCCGCTCGCGGTGTTGGTCGGTGGCCTGCTCATCATCGGCATCGCGCTGCGCCGTATGCGCCGGCCGTTGTCGATGATGATGCTGGCGGTGTTCACGACACTCAGTATGGTGGTGAGTGCAGCGGTGTTCGCGAAGGATGAGGCTGCTGAAGAGGCCAGCGATGAAGTTGCTGATGATGCAAATGATGACCAGTTCCGTGCGCCGGGCTGGTTCATCGGCGGCACGCTTGGCGCTGCCTTGGGCGATGTCGAAAGCCGCGATGTCACGGCGAAGCTGCTCGATGCGGCGCATGTGAAAGATCGCAATCGTCTCGCCGGTCGCCTCTTCGGTGGTTACCGTTTCAACCAGCATTTGTCGCTGGAAGCCGGTTACACCGATCTTGGCAAAGTCACGACAACGATCGAGACCTCAGCTTTGAATCTCAATGATGTCAAAGGCGTGTTGCCAGCGTCCGGTGAAGGTTGGGAGCTCAGCGTGTCGGGCTATCTGCCGCTTGCCAAGCGCTGGGATGTGTATGGTCGCCTCGGTGCGTGGCACTGGGAAACGCGCTATCGCGTCGAGGAAACCGGGCAGCAGCGCCGGCCGAGCGCGAGCGGTCTGGATGGGATCGGTGGACTTGGTGTGCGCTATTGGGTTAGCCCAAGCTGGCAGGCGGGTCTTGGCTGGGATCGTTACCGCGTCGATGGTCAGAACGTCGATCTGCTGGGCTTGAGCGTGGTTTATCAGTTCGGCTCGCGTCACGAACAGCCGCATGCACATCCGCTGGTGCCGGTGCAGGTTTCCGAACCTGTGCAGGTTGAGCCGGAAATAGTGGCGGAACCTGAACCGGTAGTTGAGCCTGAGCCGGTGATCGAAGTCATCGAAGAAGTTGTTGAGCCTATTATTGAGCCGGTGGTCGAGCCGGTCATCGAAGAAGCGGTGGTTGTTGAAGTTGTGCCGGCGCTGGTAGTGCGCTTCGATTTTAATAGCTCTGCTGTCGATGCGAAGGCGCGCGATGTCGTCGATGAGGCGGTGGCTTATCTCAATGAGCATGAAGATGTGCGTGTCGAGGTCACTGGTCACACCGATCTGCTCGGCGGCAATAACTACAATCTGCGGCTCTCCAAGCGCCGCGCTCAAGCCGTTGCCGATGTCATGGTTGCTCGCGGTATCGACGCCAAACGCATCAGGGTCGATGCGCGTGGACACAGCGAGCCGCTGAGTGGCGAACTGAGCGAAGAAGAGCGCGCAGTGGATCGCCGCGTTGAGATAGTGTTCATCCTGCCTGAATGAGTGAAGCAGCCGCCCCGCGTTAACGCGCCGGGCGGCTTAGCTTTTGTGCACTCGCCGAAGAAACTCTGTCATTGCGAGGCGAAGCCGAAGCAATCCAGGGGCTGTTTGGATTGCCGCGGGGCTAAAGCCCCTCGCAATGGCGAAGAGGAGTCTTCCTAGATCACCCGCGTTAGAATGGGCTTTACTGTGGACCATGATGGTCCTCGACTAGGAGGAACGGATGGAACCGATACCTCTCGATGCGGACAGACAGCAGTCCCTCAAAACGCTGACCGCAGTGCTCTACGCGCTCTATGGCGCATCTGTGTTCTTTGGTGTAACCGCGTTGATCGCAGTGGCGATCAATTACCTCAAGGGAAGACAAGTCGCTGGCACTTGGCTCGCAAGCCATTTTCGCTGGCAGATCCGCACATTCTGGTTCGCACTGTTGTGGGCGGCGCTCGGCGCGCTCACTTATTTCATCGTGATCGGTGTCGTTATCTGGTTTTTGGAAGGAGTGTGGGTCATCTACCGCGCAGTGCGCGGCTGGCTCAATCTCAACGAAAACCGGCCTATGTATTATCAGTAGCTTTTATTTCCCCCTCTTCCCAAGCCCTCTCCCGCCTTTCTGGCACTCTTTCCCACAAGTGGGAGAGGGGTTGGGGAGAGGGTGTTCATGAAGCGTAGAGGCGTTCTTGTTAAACGCTCTCAGAACCCCGTGCCTTGTCGCTGAGGAAGGCCCTACGGTATGCTAGCGCACCTTTATTTACCGTATTTACCGCCAGAATTGCGAGGTCTCTGCGCGTGAGCCATAGGTTGGGCTGAATGCAGCTCAACATGCTGCGCTCACCGGGTTAGCAGGCTTGTGTTTCTTGGTGGCATCTGCGGGGATGTTGGGCTGCATTCAGCCCAACCTATGATTTTTTTTAGCACCCCTTGTCTGCCGCGCGAGTTGCTGCCTGCCATCATGGAAAAAAACTACGACGAAGAATATCGCTCTGCCGAGCTCGAACAGCGTGTGCAGCAGATGTGGGAAGAGCGCGAAACCTTTCGCGTGCGCGAAGACGTGACCCGCGAAAAGTACTATTGCCTGGCGATGTTTCCTTATCCGAGTGGTCGGCTGCACATGGGGCATGTGCGCAACTACACCATCGGTGATGTGATCGCGCGCTATCAGCGCATGCAAGGTCGCAACGTGTTGCAACCGATGGGTTGGGATGCGTTCGGTCTGCCGGCGGAAAATGCCGCCATTCAAAACAAAGTGCCGCCCGCGCGCTGGACGCGCGACAACATCGATTACATGCGCGGCCAGCTCAAGCGTCTTGGCTTTGGCTACGATTGGTCGCGCGAAATCGCCACCTGTGATCCCGAGTATTACCGCTGGGAGCAGTGGCTGTTTACGCGTTTGTTCCGCAAAGGTCTCGCCTATAAAAAAACCGCGCCGGTGAATTGGTGTCCGCACGATCAGACCGTGCTCGCCAATGAGCAAGTCATCGATGGTTGCTGCTGGCGCTGCGATACCTTGGTGGAAAAGCGCGAGATCGCGCAGTGGTTTTTGAAAATCACCGATTATGCGGACGAGCTCCTGACCGCGCTCGACAGCATGGAGGGTTGGCCGGAGCAGGTGCTGACCATGCAGCGCAACTGGATCGGCCGCTCCGAAGGCGTGGAGCTCGAATTCGCGCTGCAAGGGCGCAGTGACACGCTCACCGTCTACACCACGCGCCCCGACACACTCTTTGGCGTGAGCTATGTTGCGGTGGCAGCCGAGCATCCGCTCGCGCGCGAAGCAGCGGCGCGCAGTTCCGCATTGCAAGCATTCATCGATGAGTGCGCGCGTGGCGGTGTTGCTGAGCAAGCGCTCGAAGCGATGGAGAAGCGCGGCATGGATACGGGCCTGCGCGCGCTGCATCCGCTCACTGGTGATGTGGTGCCAGTGTGGGTCGCCAATTTCGTGCTCATGGGTTATGGCAGTGGCGCGGTGATGGCGGTGCCGGTGCATGATCAGCGCGATTTTGAATTCGCGCGCGCTTATGGCTTGCCGCTGCGTCAGGTGATCGCGCCTGTTGATGGCACGGAAATAGATTTGAGTGCGGCTGCGTTCGTCGAGCACGGCGTGCTCATCGATTCTGCTGAATTCACTGGTCTCACTTCAGCACAGGCTTTTGCAGCGATCGCTGCGCGTCTCGAAGCGCTCGGGCGTGGTCGGCGCCGCACCAACTATCGTTTGCGTGACTGGGGCGTATCGCGTCAGCGCTATTGGGGCGCGCCGATTCCGATCATCAATTGTCCGTCCTGTGGCACGGTGCCGGTGCCTGATGAAGATCTGCCGGTGGTGTTGCCTGAAGATGTTGCTTTCGATGGCGTCGGTTCGCCGATCAAGAAGATGCCTTCGTTCTATCAGGTGAAGTGCCCATCGTGCGGCGGGCCTGCTGAGCGCGAGACTGATACCTTCGACACCTTCATGGAATCGTCCTGGTATTACGCGCGCTATGCCTGCAAGGATAACGCTGCGGCCATGCTCGATGAGCGCGCGCGTTACTGGCTGCCGGTGGATCAAT
Organism: Chromatiales bacterium; assembly: GCA_031285245.1. Taxonomy (GTDB): domain Bacteria; phylum Pseudomonadota; class Gammaproteobacteria; order SZUA-140; family SZUA-140; genus JAITWN01. The sequence goes on from JAITWN010000219.1 coordinate 7,504, forward strand.
ACATCGGTGGCATCGAGCACGCGATTCTGCATCTGCTCTATGCGCGCTTCTATCATCGCCTCATGCGCGATGCCGGCTTGGTGGATTGCGATGAGCCGTTCACGCGTTTGCTGACGCAAGGCATGGTGCTGAAGGACGGCGCCAAGATGTCAAAGTCCAAGGGTAATACAGTCGATCCGCAGGCGCTGATCGAACGTTATGGCGCGGATACCGTGCGCCTCTTCATGATGTTCGCTGCGCCCCCTGAGCAGTCGCTCGATTGGTCTGATAGCGGTGTTGAAGGCGCATCGCGTTTTCTCAAACGTTTGTGGCGCTTCGTCAGCGCGCATGCGGCCAAAGGCAAGACGGCGTCGCTCGCGCCGCAAGCGCTCGATGATGCGCAGCGCGAACGCAGGCGCAAAGTTCACGAGACCATTATCAAGGTTAGTGACGACCTCGGTCGGCGTTATACCTTCAACACTGCCATCGCCGCGGTGATGGAACTGATCAACGCACTCACCAAGAGCGAGGATGATTCGCCCCAAGGCCGTGCGGTGACGCGCGAAGCGCTCGAAACGGTAGTGCTCTTGCTCGCGCCCGTGGTGCCGCACATTGCGCAGGCGCTGTGGGAAGCGCTCGGTCGTGAGGGTCTGGTGGTCGATGCGTCCTGGCCACAGGCCGATGCGGCTGCGCTCACGCGCGATAGCGTGGAGCTGGTGGTACAGGTCAATGGCAAGCTGCGCGCACGCATCAGTGTGCCGGCCGGCAGCAGCAGTGAAGCGGCTGAAGCTGCGGCGCGCAGCGATGAGAACGTGCGTCGCTTTGTCGCTGATCAGCCGATCCGTAAGGTGATTGTGGTGCCGGGTAAGTTGGTCAATATCGTTGTTTAAAGGCGCCTAACAAAATGTTTTCCCCTCTCCTGCTTGCGGGGAGAGCGTAGCGAGGGGAGCGAAGCCGGTTGGGGGGAGAGGGCACAGTGTGGCGACTTCATCTCAGCTGCATTTACGACTTCACGGAGTTTCGATCATCGAGATGACTTCCGGAATCAGACTGTTCGTCGTTGCGTTGATGCTGCTGCTCGCGGGCTGCGGCTATCATCTGCGTGGTTCGGACGGGGAGTTCAAGTCGCTGCCGCCGACGTTTGTGCGCGGGGGTGATCTAGCTGCGGCGGATCTGCGCCAGTTTTTGCGCACTGCTGGCACCGATCTCGTCGATGACGAAGCGCACGCAAAACTGATCGTGGTGGTGGCGAATGTTGCACGTGAACGGCGCGTACTGTCGGTTGGCACGCTCGGGCGCGTGCAGGAATATGAGCTTATCTATAGCCTCACCTGGTATGGCGATGACAGCGCTGGTCATCATGTGCTCGATGAACAGGTGGTGAAGCAGTCGCGCAATTTCTCCTTTGATGCGACCGATGTTAGCGCCAAGAGCAACGAAGAGGATTATCTCTTTCGCGATATGCAGCGCAATGCGGTGATGCAGATCGTGCGTCGTTTGCAGGTGGCGGATTTCTCTGTCTCTGCGCAGGCGCCCGATCAGGATCAAGGCGATCAGACTCCCCCGGACGAAAGCGAAGAAGTGACCTCAACGCCTGATCCGGCTTCTGATGAGATCACCGCGCCGGAAGTCGAGCCGTGAAACTGCGTGCCGAGCAACTGGCCGCGCATCTTAAAGGTACGCTCGCGCCGCTTTATGTGGTGAGCGGTGATGAACCACTGTTGGTGCAGGAAGCCTGCGATGCTATCCGCAGTGCGGCGCGTGCGCAGGGTTTCACTGAGCGCACGGTGTTTGAAGTCGATAACGCGTTTTCGTGGAACGCGATGACGCAGTCTGTCAGCAATCTTTCGCTGTTCGCCGAGCGTCGCTTGATCGAGCTGCGTTTCGATTCGGCGCGTCCGGGTGATGAGGGCAGTGAAGCCTTACAACACTATGCGAGCACAACGCCCGCCGATACTTTACTGCTGCTCAGCTTCCCGCGTCTCGATGGTCAGGCGCAAAAAACCAAATGGTATAAAGCGCTCGAAACGAGCGCCATGGTGCTGGCGCTGTGGCCGCCGGAGCTTGCCGAGTTGCCGGGCTGGGTGGCGCGGCGCATGACGCAGCGCGGTCTCAAACCGGGCGTGGGTGCCGCGGCGGTGCTTGCCGAGCGCGCCGAAGGTAATCTGCTCGCCTGTGCGCAGGAGATCGAAAAAATTCTGTTGCTGCGTGGACCGGGGCCGGTGGAAGCCGATGAAGTGCTGCGCGCGGTGGCCGATAGCGCGCGCTTCGATGTCTATGATCTCGTCGATGCAGCGCTCGCCGGCGATGGCGCGCGCTGCGTGCGCGTGCTCGCGGGATTGCGTGGCGAGGGCGTTGAGCCGCCGCTCGTTGCCTGGGCGCTCGCGCGCGCGATTCGCGCTCATGCTGGTTTTGCGGATAAGCGCGCGCAGGGCGAGAATCTCGACACGCTGCTGCGTTTTGACAAGATCTGGGGGCGCAGGCAGAACCTCATCGAGCGCGCCTTGCATCGGCATGATCGCGCCGCCTGGCTCGCGATGCTGTGTCAGGCCGCGCATCTCGATCGCGTCGCCAAAGGGCAGGCGCCGGGCAATGCCTGGGATGAGTTGCTACAATTGGCGCTGACAATCGCGGGCCTGACCAATCTCTTGCCTCAGCAGAGCCCCGCTGCAATGGAAGAATCCCATGGATATCACTGAATACATGCAGGACATCGGTCGGCGCGCGCGTGCCGCTGCTCGTGACATGGCGCGCGCTTCGACTGCGGCCAAAAATCGCGCGCTTGCCGCCATCGCGGACAACATCGATGCCGCGCAGAGCGAATTGCTGGCAGCCAATGCGCGCGATCTTGCCGATGCGCGCGCGCGTGGCCTTGCCGAAGCGTTGATCGATCGCTTGACGCTGAACCCCGCGCGCGTCACTGCCATAAGCGATGGTTTGCGCCAGATCATGACGCTGCCCGATCCGGTCGGCACGATCACCGATCTTGCTTATCGTCCTTCTGGCATTCAGGTCGGTCGCATGCGTGTGCCGCTCGGCGTCATCGGCATCATTTATGAAGCGCGCCCCAACGTCACTGCCGATGCCGCGGGCTTGTGTATCAAGTCGGGCAATGCCGCGATTTTGCGTGGTGGTTCCGAAGCGCTGCATTGCAACAAAGCGCTCGCTGCTTGTGTGCATGCAGGGCTGGCGGCGGCGGGTTTGCCTGCCGATGGCGTGCAGATAGTTGGCACTACCGATCGCGCTGCGGTCGGCGAACTGCTGCGTATGAAGGAGAATGTCGACATCATCGTGCCACGTGGCGGTCAGAGCCTGATCGATCGCGTCATGCAGGATTCGCTGGTGCCGGTGATCAAGCATTACGCCGGCGTGTGTCACGTCTACATCGATGACAGCGCTGATTTCGAAAAGACATTCGCCGTTGCGCTCAACGCCAAGACGCACCGTTACGGCACGTGCAATACCATGGAGACGTTGCTGGTTTCAGAGGCAATCGCGCCGCGCATTTTGCCGCCGCTCGCGCTGCTCTATCGCGACAAGGGCGTTGAACTGCGTGGTTGCACGGCAACGCGTGCGATTCTGCCTGATGCGGTGCTCGCAACTGATGAAGATTGGCGCACGGAATATCTGGCGCCGATTCTGTCGATCCGCGTCGTCGCCGGTCTCGATGAAGCCATCGATCACATCTATCGCTATGGCACCGGTCACACCGATGCCATCATGACCGAAGACATCACGCGTGCGCGTCGTTTCCTGCGCGAAGTCGATTCGAGCTCAGTGATGGTGAATGCCTCGACGCGTTTCGCTGACGGCTATGAATATGGCCTCGGCGCGGAGATCGGTATCAGTACCGACAAGTTGCACGCGCGTGGTCCGGTTGGGCTTGAAGGGCTGACCTCGCAGAAGTACGTCGTCCTTGGTGATGGCCATGTGCGTGCCTGAGCACCACGTGGCTGTGCGCGTCGGCTATCTTCCCGCTTTATGATTGGTATTCTCGGCGGCACGTTCGATCCGGTTCACTATGGTCATCTGCGCTGCGCGCTCGAGCTGAAGCAGACGCTTGGCTTCGAGCAGATACGTTTCATGCCGGCGCACCAGCCGCCGCATCGCGATGTGCCGGCGGCGAGCGCCGCGCAGCGTCTTGCCATGCTGGAACTTGCGGTTGCCGGGGCGCCAGGTTTTGCGGTTGAGACCATTGAGCTGCGTCGCAATGGGCCTTCCTATACGGTCGATACGCTGCTGGCGTTACGCGCGGAGCTTTCATCTGCGTCGCTCAGTTTGATTCTCGGCATGGATGCGTTTCTGGGGATTGAAAGCTGGAGTCGCTGGGAGCGTCTCATCGAGCTTGCGCACCTGGTGATCATGCAGCGCCCGGGGCAGAGTCTCTCTGCTGCGGGGCCGCGCTTGCGGGCGCTGATGCAGGAACGTTTGGGTGATGCGGCTGCGCTGCGCGGTGCAGCAGCGGGGTGCATCGTGCTCTGTCCGGTGACGCAGTTAGATATTTCTGCTACCCGTATTCGCCGTGGCATGGCGAGCGGAGAAGATATGCGCTATCTGCTGCCTGATCAGGTGATCGATTACATTCGTCGCGAACAGCTCTATGTCTGCGCGATTTCCACACAATGACGGGACGATAGCTGGGCAATGACGAACATTAAGAGAGCAGGATTATGAATTCCGAGCAGATGAGAGATTTCGCCATCGCGGCGCTCGATGACATCAAAGCGGTGAACGTCATTGCGCTCGATGTGCGCCGCGCTTCCAGCGTCACTGATTACATGCTGATCGCGAGCGGCACCTCTGATCGTCACGTGCGCTCTATTGTTAGCAGCGTGGTCGAGGCGGCGCGTGAGCGTGGTATCAAGCCGCTCGGTGTTGAGGGCGAAGTGCATGCGCAGTGGGCGCTGGTCGATCTTGGCGATGTGATCGTGCACGTCATGAAGCCCGATGTGCGCGAATTCTATCAGCTGGAGAAGCTGTGGGGCTTTGACAGCTTGGCTGAAAGCAAGGCGCGCTGAGCCTGAGCGCTTGGCGCGCCTCTCTCTTCACGATACGCGCTGGTGCGCATCCATCTGCTTGCGATAGGTGAACGCCCCGATGCCTGGGTGGAGCAAGGCTATCGCGAATTTGCGCGCCGCTTGCCACCGGAGTGCGCACTGCGTCTGACCGAGGTGCCGACGGGAAAACGCGGCAAGAATGCCGATATTGCGCGTCTCGTCGAGCGCGAAGGTGAACGTTTACTCGCGGCAGTGCCCGCCGGCGCGCTGGTGATCGCGCTCGATGTACGCGCCAGCGCATGGAATACTGCGCAGCTTGCTGGTCGACTCGCACAGTGGATGCAGGACGGGCGCGATGTGGCGCTGCTGGTGGGCGGTCCTGATGGTCTTGCGCCGGCTTGCCTTGAGCGCGCCGAACTGCGCTGGTCTTTGTCGCCGCTGACGCTTCCTCATGCGCTGGTGCGCGTGATCGTCGCCGAGCAGATTTACCGCGCGTGGTCGATCTGCCGCGGCCATCCTTACCATCGCGATTGAAAGGTAACTTCCTTGTGTCTTCTTCCCCTGCCAATGCTTCGGAGCTGATTCTGGCTTCATCTTCGCCGCGCCGTGCTGCGCTGCTTGATCAGATCGGCGTGTCTTATCGTGTGCGGGCGATCGATGTCGATGAAACCTGGCATGTGGGCGAAGATCCAGCGGATTATGTGCAGCGTCTCGCGCTCGTAAAGGCGCGCGCGGCAGCTAGCCTGGTTGAAGCAGGCGCCCCCGTGCTTGGCGCAGACACGGCGGTGGTGCTGGCAGGTGAGGTGCTGCAGAAGCCGCGTGATCGCAATGACGCGCTCGCCATGTTGGCGCGCATGTCTGGGCGCAGTCACCAGGTGATGACCGCCGTTGCGCTCGTGCGCGCGAAAAAGGCACAGGAGGCGCTGCGACTTTCCATCAGCACGGTCAGTTTTCGCGAAATCTCTGCGGCTGAGGCGCATGCTTATTGGGAGAGCGGCGAGCCGCGCGACAAGGCTGGGGCTTATGCCATCCAGGGGTGTGGTGCGGTGTTCGTCAGTCGGATCGAAGGTAGTTACAGTGGCGTGGTCGGCTTGCCGCTTTTTGAGACGGCGCAGATGCTGCGCAAACAGGGAATCCTCCCGCGCTTCGATATGCAATAATCACTGGCAGCGCGCGTCTCTTTGCGAAAAACGCGCATCGCCAATCACTCTTCCTCTATTTCATATCAGCCCATGAGCGACGAAGTCCTGGTCAACGTCACTCCTCGCGAGACGCGCGTTGCGATCGTTGAGAATGGCTTGCTGCAAGAACTTTTCATCGAACGCGCCAGTCGTCGTGGACTGGTCGGCAATATCTATCGCGGGCGGGTCAGTCGCATTCTGCCTGGCATGCAGGCGGCGTTCGTCGAGCTTGGTTTGGAGCGGACTGCTTTTCTGCACGCGCAGGATATTCTGGTACCGCATGCGGATGGTGAGCCATCTGGCGAGCGCCGTCAGCCCGAGAGCATCAGCATGCTGCTGCGTGATGGTCAGGATGTGCTGGTGCAGGTCACCAAAGATCCGCTTGGCAGCAAGGGCGCACGTCTCACGCAGCACATCAGCATTCCCTCGCGTTATCTGGTGTTCATGCCGGCGCAGAGCAGCATCGGTGTGTCGCAGAAAATCGAAGATGAAGCCGAGCGTGTGCGTTTGCGCGATCTCCTCGCTGAAGTGCGTGGCGATAGCGACGGTGGTTACATCATCCGTACCGCAGCCGAAGGCGTGTCTCGCGATGAAATCGAAGAGGACGTGCGCTTTCTGCGCAAGCTCTGGGGCAAAGTGCAGGAACGTGCCGCCTCACCGCAGGGTGAGCGCCTGGTGTATCGTGCGCTGCCGCTGGTGCAGCGCGTGCTGCGTGATCTGCGGCGCGGGCGCGTTGAAACCGTGCGCATCGATTCACGCGAGACTTGGCAGACGGCGCTCGAATTCGCGCGCGCATTCATCCCCGAGCTGGTCGATCGCATCGAGCATTATCCGGGTGAGCGACCGATCTTTGATCTCTATTCGATCGAAGATGAAATCCGCAAAGCGCTTGAGCGCAAGGTGCAACTGAAGTCCGGCGGTCATCTCTTCATCGATCAAACCGAAGCGATGACTACTATCGACATCAATACTGGCGCTTTCACCGGTCATCGCAATCTTGAAGAGACGATCTTCAAGACCAACCTCGAGGCGGCGCAGGCGATCGCGCGCCAGCTTAGGCTGCGCAATCTCGGAGGCATCATCATTATCGATTTCATCGATATGACCGTTGATGAGCACAAGCGTCAGGTGCTGCGCGCGCTCGAAAAAGCGATGGAGACCGATCGCGCCAAACGTTATATCTGCGAGGTCTCACCGCTCGGCCTGGTCGAGATGACGCGCGAGCGTACCCGCGAAAGTCTGGAACATATTTTGTGCGAGCCTTGTCCGAGCTGCGAAGGGCGAGGCTCGGTGAAAACGCGGGAAACCACCTGCTACGAAATCTTCCGTGAGATTCTGCGGCAGTCACGCCAGTTTGAGGCCGGCAGCTTTTTGGTCATGGCTTCTGAAAGCGTGGTGGATCTGCTGCTCGATGAGGAATCGAACGGGCTCGCTGATTTGGAGTCCTTCATTGGTAAAACCATCAAACTGCAAGTCGAAACGCTCTATACCCAGGAGCAGTACGACGTCGTGATGATGTGAATCAGGGAACAAAGTCAGGGTTGATGAGAGCGCGATGAAGTCCGTGCTGGGAAAGTTCTGGCTTGCCTGCGCGGGCATGGTCGTCCTGCTGGCGGTGCTGCTGTCGCTACTACGGGTATTACTGCCCTATGTTGATGGCTGGCGCGCAGAGGCCGAGGTACGTTTGGCGGCAGCATTTGGGCAACAGGTCAGCATCGGCCGGCTTGCCGCCGAGTGGCGTGGCCTTGCGCCCCAGCTTGAACTCCAAGATCTGCGCTTAGGGGATGCCGAGAACGGCGTGCACTTTGAGCGCGCACATCTCGAAATGGATATCCCGCGCTCCGTGCTGCATGGCACGCTGTACATCCGCAAGCTGACTGTCTCGGGCTTGCACCTCACCCTCATCCGCGAAGCTGATGGTGCGATTCAGGTGGCGGGGATGGGCAACCCTGTGCTCTTGGCGTTAGGCGAGCACGCGGGGATCCTCCTCCCCGCGCGCGGACGATTGCTGGCTGAAAATGCCGAGATTCATTTGATCGATCTCACCGTGCCGGGCAAAACCATCGACCTGCTGTTCGCCGATGTCGATTTCGAACTGTCGAGCACTGCTCGCCGTCATCAGATCACCGGCGAACTCACGCCGCCTGCTGGTTTCGGCACACGCCTGCGTTTCGCGCTCGATCTGGATACATCACCAGAGGAATCGTGGCGTGCTCAGCTCTATGTCGATGGCGTTGCCCTGCCGCTGCAAGCTTGGCTCGTAGATCGCTTACCGGGATTGCAGCCAGCCGGTATCGCCAATGCGAGCGTGTGGATGGATTGGACAGATGGCGTGTTGCAGCGCGTCGATGGCGTCTTCACGGTGCGCAGTCTTGAGCTCGCGTCTCTCTCGCCACGCGCAGCCGATGCTGCTGCGCCGGCATCTTTAGAGGTTTTAGAGGAAGAGCTGCCAGATGCGGCGCCAGAGGCATCAAGCTCAGAGATGCCAAATCCGCAGATATCGAATTCGGATGCGCTGAGCCCAGAGACAGTCAACCTAGAAGCGTCCAAGCTAGACGTGCCTGCGCCTGTGCCGAAGGCGTACACCGCGCAGGCGGCATCAGGCGTGTTTTCCTGGCGCAGTTTCGATGGTGGCTGGCGGCTCGATGTGGGCGATCTGGTGCTCGATCATGGTAGCGGCGCGGCGTCGCCTTTGCGTTTTGCGCTTGGCACGGGGCAAAGTGGCTTTGCCCCTGGTGAGCTGGTCGCGCGCATGGATGCGCTGCCCATCGAGGAAATCACGCGGCTACTCACGCTGGCCGAGCCTGCCGATGCGTCCAAGAATGTGTTGGCAGAAGCATTGGCGGCCGTGCGTCCGCGTGGCGTGCTGCGAGACATCGCTGTCAGTTTCCAGCGCGCGGATGAAAGTATCGCAAGCGCTGCGTCTGCCAACGCACCATCACCGCATTTTCGCGCGCAGGCGGATTTCGCGGATGTGGCGGGTGAGCCCTGGCACGGTATTCCGGGTTTCTCCGCGCTCGCGGGCAAGGTTTATCTCGATGAGAATGGTGGAACGCTCGATGTGAAGGGCGGCTCCGGTGAGCTCGATTTTGCCAATCTCTTTCGTGCGCCGCTGCCTCTCGATCGTTTGCAGGCTACGCTGACCTGGGAGCGCGAGGGTGAGGGCTGGCGTGTGCGTCTGCCCGCTATTGATATTGCCAATGAAGATCTTGCCCTCAATGCCTGGGGGCACATCGATCTGCCGGGACAGGGCGCAAGCCCGATGGTGGCGCTGTTTGCAAACTACCAAGTGGCAACGGTGGCGCCTCTGGCGCGCTATCTGCCGACGGCGATCATGACGCCCGGTACGGTGCAGTGGCTCGATGAGTCGATCAAGGATGGCAACGTGCCGCGGGGAGATTTCATTCTGCATGGCGCACTGAGCGATTTTCCTTATGACCACGGTCAGGGCCTCTTTCGTGTCGATTTCGATTTGCGCGGTGGCTTGCTCGAATATGACAAGCATTGGCCACGCATCGAAAACATCGATGCCAGGTTGACGTTCGCGGGCCGAAGCATGGAGATCGCGGCGGAGCGGGCAACGACGCTTGGTGCTGCGATCGGGCCGACGCGGGTCACCATCGCTGATATGACTCACCAACCCATGCTGACCGTGGATGGTCGCGCGCGCGGACCGGTCGGCGATGGTCTTGCTTTTCTGCGCGATACGCCGCTCGCGGCGCGTTTCGGGCCTTACGTGGAGGATGTGGCAGCAAGCGGTAATCATCTCGTTGCGCTGTCGTTGGAGCTGCCTTTGAGCGGTGATGAAGAAGCTCGCGTCAATGGTACGGTGACCTTCGAGGACAGCGCGCTTGCCCTTGGCAAGGGTGATATCGAGATCAAACACATCAAAGGCGCGTTACAGTTCTCGGATGACGGTTTGCGTGGCGATGGGCTGACGGTGAATCTGCTCGGTCTGCCGGCGACGCTGTCGGTGGATATGGGCGGTGAGGGCGGCGCAAAGCGCGCGCAGGTGGAGGCGCGCGGCGTTATTGCGGCGGCGGATGTCGTGCGCCTAGCGCATCTGCCGGCGCAGTGGCTGAGCGGCGCGAGCAATTGGCGCGCGCGCCTCGCGGTGCCGGGCCTGGATGAGATCCGCAGCGATGGCATGACGCTGTATATCGAGTCGACGCTCGAGGGTTTGGATATCGCGCTGCCCGCGCCGCTTGCCAAGTCCGCAGATCGCGCCTTGCCGCTGCGGGTGAGCTTGCCGTTGCCGCGTTCGGCGGCGCATCCCTTGACGCTGTCGCTCGGTGAGCGCACGTCTGATCACTCCTCTGGTGATAGCTTGTCGATAGCGCTTGGATTCAATGATGCAGAGGCGCTCGAGCGTGGTGAGCTGCGCCTTGGTGGCGGTGAGGCGATGCTGCCAGAGGCGCGCGGGCTGCGCGTGGTCGGGCATATTTCGAGCTTCTCGGTTGGCGAGTGGCAGCAAGCGCTGATGAGCAGCGCGGACAAAACGCAGACGGCTGCATCGCTGCCGATTGCGCTAAGCGCCATCGATCTAACTGCGGATCGCGTGGATGTCTTCGGGCGCGACTTTGAGGAGGTCCAGCTCGCGGCGCAGCCGAATGACACCAACTGGGTGTTCGATATCAGTAGCCGCCAGATGGCCGGGCGCGTGGAGGTGCCGCTTGATGCAGGGGGGGATTCAGGAAAAAAATCAGCGCCGAATCCAGCGCTCAACCCAGCACCGCCCTGGCGTGCTGATCTGAAATACCTGTATCTGGCCGCCACGCCGGCTGACGCTGAACCGAATGCCGATGCCAATATCAATGACGATGTCAGCACGGCTGATCCCCGGCAATTGCCGGCGATGCGCATCGACAGCAAGCGCTTCAGTTATGGCGAGACGGATTTCGGTGCGCTGCATCTCTCTGCGGTGCCGGCCGCAGCCGGTATGCACCTCGAACAGTTGTCGCTGATCTCTGCGGTCATGCATGTGGAGGCGCGCGGTGATTGGGTGCAAGTCGATGAGGAGCAGTATTCCTCTTTCGATATCGAGTTCGATACCGATGATTTCGGGCGCGCGCTTGCAGGCTTTGGCTATGCCGATACCATCCGCGGCGGCAAGGGGCGCTCGACGATTTCGGCGCGCTGGCGCGGCGCGCCGACCGCATTCGCGCTGGCACGTTTGCAGGGTTCGATGAGTCTCGCGGTGACCGATGGGCGTCTGCTTGAAGTCGAGCCAGGTGCTGGGCGCATCTTCGGGCTGATCAGTTTGCAGGCTTTGCCACGTCGCTTGACGCTCGATTTCAGCGATTTCTTTGGCAAGGGCTTTGGCTTTGATCGCATCACCGGCAGTTTTGTCGTGCATGACGGTGTCGCAACGACCAATGATCTCGCCATGGTTGGGCCGGCGGCACGCATCGAAGCGCGTGGCG
>JAITWN010000124.1 GCA_031285245.1 Chromatiales bacterium
CAATCTCAGCAGCGATGCCGGCTGCAATATCTCCGGCGCCATTGTTGCCAACCCGCAGCTCGGCGCGCTCAACACCGGGAACGGTGGCCCGACCGCAGTTCATGTGCCTCAAGCCGGTAGCCCCGCGCTCAATGCCGGCAGCAATACTAATTGCCCGACCACCGATCAGCGCGGTTTCCCACGCCCAGTCAGCGGCATTTGCGACATCGGTGCGGTCGAAGGAGGCGGTGGTGCCCAGGCTGATCTCGCCCTGAATGTGATCGCTCATCCCAATCCGGTCGAGGTCAACACGACGCTGTCCTATAACGTCGAGCTCACCAACCAGGGCCCAAACAATGCGAGCGGTGCAGCGGTCACGCTGACGCTGCCCGCAAACGCGACCCTGAGCGGCGGCTGCCCAGGCAATGCGACGGCAAACTGCGCCGCGGGCACACTCAATGCGGGTAGCACGGCGCCCTTCACGGTCACCGTCACGCCAAACACGGTCGGCACGATCACCACCCGTGCCAACGCCAATGCCAACGAGAGCGATCCCAATCCGGCGAACAGCACCAACATTGAAATCGTCGCTGAAGCCTACAAGCCCACGCAGTTGGTGGTCGCGATCAGCGCCAGCACTACCGGTATCATCATACCTGCTGACGGCAGCGCGGATAAACCAACCGGCGGCCCGATCCATCTTGGCGATCCTGGTGATCCTAGCGATCCCGGCGACACCGTTCTCGCCGGCCAGCCTTTCACCTATACCATCAGCATCAACAATACCGGCGCTCTTGCCCATGGTCTGCGGATATTCAACACGCTGCCGCCGGAAATCAGCCCGTTTGCGAGCGCAACGTTCCAGGTTGGCTCCGGCAGCAGCACGCCCTGCGCCATCGCCGGCCAGTCGATCACCTGCGACATCGGCGATCTGCCCGATAGCGTGGCTGCCACCATCACGATTCCCGTGATACCAAACATCAAGGGCACCGCGATCAACACCGCTGCCGCTAATTTCGACGGTACCTTCGTTTGCTCGGCACTGCCCTGCCCCGCGCCACGTGACGCACGTCAGATCAGGATCGACGCCCGTGCTGATCTCGCCATCGCCATGGTCGCCTCATCCACCGCGGTCACAGCAGGCGCTGATCTCGGCTACATCATCAACGCCAGCAACGCCGGCCCGTCCAAGTCCACCAATCCGCGTGTCTCGGTGACGCTCGACAGCGGCGTGACATTCAAATCCGCTTCCGCTGCCGGCTGGAACTGCGCGCTGCCGACGACTACCCCACCCACTCTGAATGTGGTGGATTGCAGTCGCGCCTCGCTGGATGCTGGCACCAGCTCGGTAATCACGCTGTTCGTGGTGCCAAGCGGCGCGCCGCGCACGATCGAAGCCACCGCAACCATCGGGGGCGATGACACTGATCCGGTCGTCTCTAACAATACAGCTACCGCCAAAACTAACGTCATTTCAGGCGATCCCACCAAGCCTGACCTCGCGGTCGCCATCGACGCCGTACCCAACCCCGGTGTCGCTGGCAGCAACCTCACCTTCAATACCAGGGTATCAAACATCGCGCAGGTCAGCGGTGGCATTACCACCACTGCCACGAAGGTCACGCTCACCCAGACCATACCTGCGGGCGTAAGCTTCCAGTCACAGTTGAGCACCTATAAGTGCGAGCTTACTGGCGTCTTCTTGATCTGCGACATGGGAGACATCATTGCCGGCACTGATGCGACAGTTAGATTCGTAGTCCGCCCCAACTCGCCCGGCAGTATCACTACAACGGCGACGGCGCTCGATAGCGCTGGCAGCGACCCCAATCTCGGCAATAACAGCGCAGAGCTCACGGTCCAGATCGGAAACCCAGCTCAGCCCAGCAAACTGAGCGGCGGCAATCGTTGCTTCATCGCCACCGCGGCCTGGGGAAGTTACCTCGATCCGCACGTGGTTGTGCTGCGCGACTTCCGCGATCACTATCTGCTCAGCAACGCGCCCGGCCGCGCCTTTGTGGATTGGTACTACGAAATCTCGCCGCCGATCGCCACCTATATCGCCGAGCATGAAAGCCTGCGAACCATGACGCGCTGGGCGCTGACGCCAGTGGTCTACACCGCCGCCTATCCGCTGCCAGCCACCCTGCTCATCGCACTGATCGTGCTGGCAACGCTGCGGCGTCGCGCTGAATCCAGGTTGTGAGAGTTTTATCCGTCGCGATACATCGTCGCATCGCGACTGCGTTGCTGCTCACATTGCTGTGCCAAATGAATATCGCGACCGCCAGCCATCACACCATGATGGCTGGCGTTGCAACTCAAGCTCAGGCTCAGCCCACTACCTCACAAGCACTACATCATGCTCACGAAGACGCGCAAGCCGCTACTGCTGCGCATTGCGATAACAACGCTGCGAACCTGAACGACGCTTGCAGCGATTACGATTACACCTGCCCGCTCTGCCCCAGCGCCTGCGGTTCGGCTATTCTGAACAAGCTTGATCTCTCCTGCAGCATGTCTCATACCACTTGGCCGCGGCCCGGCACGCAACGCGCTGCGCCACCAACATTGATCTATTCCTTGTACCGACCGCCGAATCGCGCCTGATCCCGTCACAGAAGTAAGTTGGGCTTCGCACAGTCCAACTTACTATGGCTATGGTTTCCCACGCCACCGCGTGGCATCTCTTATGCAATTATGCGATGGAGCAACATCATGCCCCCCCATCATTTTGACCGTTCACGACGACGCTTCGTGCTCGGCACGGCTTCGGCGGTTGCGCTGGCTGCGCTTGGCGCGCCACCATGCGCACGCGCCGCTGCGCCCACACCACAGAACACGCTGAGCGGAAATCGCTTCGATCTCGCCATCGCTTATCGTAGGGTCAATTTCACCGGTGCCGAAAAATTCGCCACCGTCGTCAACGACTCGCTACCTGCCCCCATTTTGCGTTGGCGTGAAGGCGAGGAAGTTGCGCTGCGAGTGAGCAACCAACTTGCGGTCGACAGTTCCATTCATTGGCATGGCATCGTGCTTCCCGCCAGCATGGACGGCGTTCCCGGGCTGAGCTTCGCTGGCATCGCGCCGGGAGAAAGTTTCGAATACCGCTTCAAAGTGCGCCAACACGGCACGTATTGGTATCACAGTCATTCCAATTTTCAGGAACAGACTGGCCTCTATGGCGCCATCATCATCGACCCTGCCGGCGCCGATGCCTTTAGCGCTGATCGTGACTATGTCGTCGTACTGTCGGACTGGTCTGATGAAAGTCCGCAAACCATCGCTGCCAATCTCAAACGCGAGAGCGACTACTACAACCTGCATCGGCGCACCGCCGGTGATCTGTGGCGCGAGATCCGCGCGCAGGGCGTACGCGAAACCTGGAACGAGCGCGCGATGTGGAATCGCATGCGCATGAGCGATCGCGACATCGCCGACGTCAGCGGATACACCTATACCTATCTGATGAACGGCCACACACCGGCAGCCGACTGGACTGCGCTTTTTCGCCGCGGCGAACGCGTGCGCCTGCGCTTCATCAACGCCTCGGCGATGACGTTTTTCGATGTGCGTATCCCAGGATTGAAGATGAAGGTCATTTCCTGCGATGGCCAATACATCGAGCCAGTGAGCGTCGATGAATTTCGTCTCGGCGTTGCAGAGACTTGCGATGTGCTGGTTGAGCCCGCGCACGATATCGCTTACACGCTGTTTGCGCAGGCGATGGATCGTTCAGGTTATGCGCGCGGCACGCTGACGCCAGACCCGGCGCTGCGCGCCGAAGTGCCCGCACTCGATGCGCCACCCGTGCTCACGCACATTGACATGGGTATGTCGCATGATAGCACTCATGTTGAGCATGCAGATCACGACGCGCATCAAATGCACGATATGCACGGCCCACACGCGGATCATCACGATAGCGCCGCACATCACCATGACAGCGATAACGCTGCCGACATGCACCATGCGCACGGCCCTGCGCGCGCGGGTTCTGAAGAATACGGAGAAATCGTACACCCTGCGAGTGAACGCGGTCCGCGTGTCGACATGCAGGCTCAATCACCTCGATTGCGCCTCGATGATCCTGGCCCCGGTCTGCGCAATAACGGCCGGCGCGTGCTTACCTACGCCGATCTGCGCAATCTCGTGCCGACGCCCGATCCGCGCGACCCCGAGCGCGAGATTCAGATTCATCTCACCGGCAATATGCAGCGTTTTCTATGGTCGATCGACGGCGTGCCTTATGCCCACGCTGAGCCTATCGCACTACATTATGGTGAGCGTGTGCGAGTGGTACTGGTCAACGACACCATGATGAGCCACCCCATGCATTTGCATGGCATGTGGAGTGACCTTGAAACCGGTGATGGTGCGCGCCTTCCGCGCAAACACACGGTAGCCGTTCAGCCAGGCGCAGTACTCACTCATCTCGTCACCGCAGACGCACCTGGCTCATGGGCTTGGCACTGTCATTTGCTTTATCACATGGCGGGAATGTTTCGTGAGGCGTATGTATCATGAAATATCACAGCGAAAAAATACTACTAACGACATCCCTCGTTTGTCACACACTCTGCGCCTGCGCGGCGGCGGTGCATCATGAACAGGCAACCACTCAGATGTTCTCCGCCGATCGCCTGGAGCTGCATGCCGGTAGAGGCGATCCACTGCTCTATTGGGAAATCGAGGCGTGGCGCGGCGAGGATCTTGATCGGCTGTGGCTGCGCACCCGCGGCGAGCAAAGCGATGACGCCATGCGCACGGGCGAATTGCAGCTCGCCTACCGACGCGCAGTCAGTGCTTTCTGGGACGTTTCTACAGGATGGCGCGGCGAACTGCGTCCTGACCCCAGCCGCCACTGGCTTGCGCTCGGTCTGCATGGGCTCGCGCCCTGGTTCGTCAATATCGACGCCAATCTGTATCTCGGCGAATCAGGGCGCAGCGCGCTGCGCGTGGAGGCGAATCAGGAAATTCTCTTCACGCAGCGTTTGATCCTCGAGCCGACGCTGGAAATCAACGCCTATGGCCGTGATGATCCAGCGCGCGCGATCGGCGCTGGTCTCTCCACACTGAGCGCGAGCCTGCGTCTACGTTATGCGATCAATCGCAAGTTTGCCCCATACGCCGGCGCATTGTGGGAAAAACATTACGGTGAAACAGCGCAGATGATTCGCGTGAACGGCGGAAAAACCAGTGCGGGAATTGTGCTGGCTGGATTACGGTTCTGGTTCTGAACTTCAATAAAGAACTAGGCAATAAAAAAGCCAGGAGCGAACACCACTCCTGGCTTTTTAGCTCATCGGTTAACCGAAAAAGAGCTCACCCTTCATGGTCGCGGAGTGGCCCGGAAACGGACAGAAGTACAGATATTCTTCGCCATGCTTCAACTTGGAAGTGTCAATAGTGACTTCATGAGTCTCGCCACCACCAACCAATGGGATGAAAGCGATGACACGGGGATCATTCGGCGGTACATAGTTATTGCTAGCGCCAGCGGCCGCGGTAGCCGCCAACACGCCCGCCTTATCGTTGACCTTGGTCAGCACCCAGCCATGACCCATCGTGGTCTTGGGCAGTTTGCCATCGTGGTGCAGCCTGACAGTAAATTCCTTGCACGCACCGGAAACATGGACATCCAGCTGGTCCCAGGTCATCTGATCGGTAGCATGGATATCAACCGTGCATTCCTCCGCCATAACGGCTCCACTGAAAACCAGACCAACGACAGCGAGAAACATTTTTTTCATCATGGCAACCCTCTTTTATTTGCATCGTTTCCTGTTAAGGGGCTGGATGCAGTGAACTTCCCTGCTCAACTCTCGGCAATGCGAACTGGCATTCCAGACCTTAAGGCGTATTTCAGCTTTGATAGCGTAGAGCAATTATGCAAAGTTGCAAGATAAAGCTACTCAAGGTGCTCACCTGCGCCGTCTGGATGGCGCGGGTTAACGCCCGATGACGAAAATCAGCGTTTTTTTCAGACCTTCCCTCACAAAAAACCAGACAATAAAAAAGCCAGGGGCAAACATCTGCCCCTGGCTCTGACTCACTGATTAACCGAAATCGATCAACCGAAAGTGAGCTTGCCCTTCATGACTGCGAAGTGGCCCGGGAACGGACAGAAGTACGAGTACTCGCCGCCCTTCTCAAGCTTCGAAGTGTCGAAAGTAACTTCGTGGGTCTCGCCACCGCTGACCAGCGGGATGAAGGCGATAACACGAGCGTCACCCTGCGGCACATGGTTGTTGGCAGCGCCAGCAGCCATACCCGCCGACGACACGCCCGCCATATCGGCGGTCTTGGTCAGCACCCAGCCATGACCCATCGTGGCCTTGGGCAGTTTGCCATCGTGATGGAGCTTAACGGTGAATTCCTTGCAATCGGCAGGAACGTTGATTGTCGGCTTATCCCAAGTCATCTGGTCGGTGGCGTGGATATCGGCCGAGCACTGCGCCATGGCGGCCCCACTGAAAGCCAGGCCAACAACAGCAAGAGACATCTTCTTCATCATAGTGACCACCCTCTGCATTGTTTCTTGTTGAAGGGCTGGATGCGGTGAACTTCCCTGCTCAATTTTTCGGGCAATGCGGAACTGGCATTCCAGACCTTGCCATTGCTTGTTTCAGCCCGGATATCGTAGAGCAATCGCGAGAAGTTTCAAAATAAATATGCAGTCCAAAACACTCACGATAGCGTAATACCGTATGCCATATGGCTTGGCACGAAAACTGCCTACGCGCTCACTCTTTACCCGCGCCACCGAGATAACGCGACCAGTCACGCTGCGGATCGCCGGATACGAAAAAATCCGGGTTCAACAAAGATTCCTTGGTGTTGTAACGCAGTGGACGCATCGCGGTATCGGTCATGCGCCCTCCGGCCTCATCAACGATGCAGTGCGCCGCGGCGGTATCCCACTCCGAAGTCGGCCCAAGCCGCGGATAGACATCCGCCCGCCCTTCAGCCACCAAGCAGGACTTGAGCGAACTGCCCATGCTGATCAGCTCGTGGCTGCCGATGCGATCAAGGAACGCCATCAAGCGATCTCCCGCATGAGAGCGACTGCCCGCGATCACCAAGTGCGCTGGATTCGGCGCACGCACGTGAATACGCACCGGCGCCTCACCATTCGCCTCACGCCAGGCCCCCGCACCACGGGCGGCGTAGTAACACTGCTGCGTCACCGGCACCACGATGACGCCGAGCACCGGCACATGATTCTCGATGAGCGCGATATTGACCGTGAACTCACCATTACGTTTGACGAATTCGCGCGTGCCATCGAGCGGATCGACCAGCCAATAACACTGCCAGCGTGCACGTTCGGCAAACGGAATCGCTGCTGATTCTTCGGAAAGCACCGGCAGATCCGGCGTCAGCTCAGTCAATCCGCGCTCGATGATTTCATGCGAGACCATGTCAGCTTCGGTGAGCGGCGACTTGTCTTCCTTGTGCTCGACGTGAAAGCCCGCATCATAGATGCGCACGATCTCTTTGCTCGCGCGGCGCGCGAGCGTGATCACCGGTTGCAGCAGCGCGCCAACATCCAACTGCTTTTCCGCATTGCTTGCGTTCTTCATGAAACCTCCTTGTTTTCCCGGGCTTCACGCGCGAGGAGTTCGCGCACCATGAACAGCGCCGCAATACTGCGCGCCTCCGTGCAGTCATCGCGGAGCAACAAACGGTCGATCTCTTGCAGTTTCCAGGGCACGACTTCGATCTCTTCAGGCTCATCACCGGGCAGGCGCTGCTCGTAAAGGTCCTGCGCCAGCACGAGATGGCTGACATGGCTGAGGTAAGACGGCGCAACCGTCAGCGATGCGATGGTGCGCAGCCTACGCGCACCGTAACCGACTTCTTCCATGAGTTCGCGATTGGCTGCTTGCTCAGCCGGCTCATCTTCTTCGATGCGACCCTTAGGCAAACCCAGCTCGTAACGATGCACGCCTGCCGCATACTCACGAATCAGCAGCACAGTCTCATCATCGAGCATGGGAATGACCAGCACGGCGCCGCGCGGGTTGCTGCGCAAACGCTCATAGCTCGCGCGCACACCATTACTGAAACAAAGCTCAAGCTGCTCAACGCGAAAAATACGCGTCTTGGCGACGATCTCGGCACTTAGGATTTCGGGTTTCTGACGCATGATAGACTGCCGATTATAACGGCGGCTGCAAAGCCACCGCAGCACAAAGGTAACCGCATGATACGCTGGGACGACATCTCAACCGTGCTGCTCGACATGGACGGCACGCTGCTCGATCTGCATTTCGACAATCATTTCTGGCTGGAGCATCTGCCGCGCCGTTACGCCGAAAAACACGGCATTACTCCTGCCGCGGCGCGGGGCGAACTCTACCGCCGCTTCGATGCCGTCAAAGGCACCATCGCATGGTACTGCATAGATCACTGGACACGCGAACTCGATCTCGACATCCGTCAGCTCAAAGCTGAAGTGGCGCATCTCATCGCGCCGCATCGAGGTGCGCTCGAATTCCTGCAAGCGGAGATCGGAAGAGCGT
>JAITWN010000162.1 GCA_031285245.1 Chromatiales bacterium
CATTGCTCGAACCGAATACCGACCGAACTGTTCGCCGCCTCGGCGCGCTCAGCATCAGTCTGCGCTAACAGATAACTCTCGGTTTCCTGAATGGCAATGGCGGAGCGATGCTGGATGAGCCGAGGCGCGAACTCCACCGTAGTGATAATCGTACCAATGACTATCACGACGATCGCAGATACCAGATAGCGGCGAAAGCGCAGTGCATTCCTACCCTCGACCAGGAAGTACAATACAACTGGCATCGCCACCAGTACAGCCAACCATGCGCTGCGCGTACCCGATAGCATCGCCGCTGCCAGCGCTAGCGCGATACCGAAAAAATGCACGAACAGCTTCACGCGTGGCGGATAGGTGTCATAACGCAGCGCAGCGAGCGAAATCACCGCCAGCAGCGCCGCGATATTGCCGGCGAAAATCGGACCATAAGGCCCTTCGACGCGCGCATGGTGCATCTGGAATTCGTAGATGACGTAAGCACCGGCAAGCATGCCTGCAACAGGCGCCACGCGCAGCAGATACAGCGCGATGGATGGATAGCGCCGCAGAAATAGAAAGATCGGAATGGCAAACATGAATCTGATATCCGCCTCGTACCAACCAATGGATGCCTTGGTCCATCCGCTTAGCGTATTCGCAATCAATGTCACCACTACATAGAAAACGATGATCCCCAGAAACAGTTTTTCCTGCGCCTGCAAAGGCCGCGCGTCCGAACGCGTAGCAACAATGGCTACGAGGGATATGAACCCAACCAGCGCATAAATCGTCGAGACCCAGTGCTTGAGCGAGATTGCAAACAGCGGAAAGGCGAAGAGTAGGGCCGCAATCAGCAGCGCGGCGCGTGGTAGCCTCGGCATCGGATCATCCCCTGAAAAAGCGCCCTGCAATGCAAGCACGCGCTCAGAGCGCGGCGCGCTCGACTCTTCTCGTATGGCGTCAGGTTGATTCATGAGGGAGACGTGAATGGACAGGGATGCACAACAATTCTATAGTCGCACATTCACCCAGCCAACCGCCACGGCCTGATGCCCAAGGCAAACGCTAGCCCGCTCCGCTACGAGCTCATGATCAGTCTGCTCTCGCCGCTCCTGCTCGCGCATGGCGCCTGGATGTCGGTGCGCGACCGAGCCCCGCATCTGTTGCCGCAGAAGCTTGGTCTGCAAACCCCCTGGCGCAGCGACCACCCGATCTGGCTGCACATGGCTTCTGTCGGCGAGGTAAACGCAGCACAACCATTAGTCACGGCGCTACGTACGCGCCATCCCGCGCTGCCTCTGCTCGCCACCACCTTCACCGCCACCGGCGCCGAAGCCGCGCGCGCGCGGCTCAGCACGAACATCGAACACGCCTATCTGCCTTTTGATTTTGGCTATGCGACGCGGCGCTTCCTCGCCAGCGCAAAACCGCGCTGCGCGCTCATCATGGAAACCGAAATCTGGCCGCGACTTTTTTATGAATGTCATCGTTTCAATATTCCGCTTGTCATCATCAACGGCCGGCTCTCGCAGCGCACGCTGAAAAGGCCCGCATGGATGCTCAACATCCTGCACGATGCGCTGCAAAACGTCGCCATGGTGCTAGCACGTTCGCCGACTGATGCCGAGGGTTTTCGCGCGCTCGGCGTGCCTGAGGAACGGATTCAAATCATCGACAGCATCAAATTCGCAGCAACACCCAAAGAGATTCATCCCATCCCCCTGGGTCGTCCCTATGTGGTCGCCGCGTCCACGCATGATGATGAAGAGATGCGCATCACCACCGCCTGGCTTGCGTCAAAGCTCGCGCATTCGCATCTGCTCGTCATCGTGCCGCGCCATCCACAGCGCAGCGACAGCATCCAGAAACAACTGCGCACGCTCGGCGCCCAAGTCGCGCGGCGCAGCGCACATGAAGACGTCGACAACAACACAGCGATCTATCTCGCTGACACCTTCGGTGAGTTACAGAACTTCATGGCTGGCGCTGAGCTTGTGTTCATGGGCGGTACGCTGATTCCGCGCGGCGGACAAAATGTCATCGAAGCCGCGCGTCTTGAGCGCGTCGCGATCTTCGGACCACACATGGAAAATTTTGCAGAAGAGCGCGCCTTACTGCTCGGCTGTGAAGGCGCGCTTGAAGTTGAAAGCGCCGACCGCATGGTGATGTCCGCAGCCGCGCTGATCGCTGATCCATCGCGCCGCGCCGCGATGGGTGCAAACGCCAAGCGCGCCATCGAAGCCAAAGGCGATATCGTCGCGCGTTACCTGGATGCGCTCGAGCCCTGGCTCAAAGCTGCACCGTAAGCTGCCGTCAGTGCGTTCCAAGCCGCATCATCGAAGTGCAATCCCGCATTCGCCGCTTTGAATTTATCAAGTGAACGACGCAAGCGCGCGAGATTGCCTTGCTGCCACGACCCCGGATCACAACGCTTCGCCTTGTCGAAATCGATCAGGTAAACCGCATCTGCATCAGTGAGCAGAATGTTACGCGCGTTGAGATCAGCGTGAAAGATGTGGTCCGCATGAAAGCGCGCGATGGTCATACCGATACGGCCCCACTCAGCCAGCGACAAAGCACGCGCCGCAATCATATCAGCGAGTGGCGTCGCGCCATCGATGTAGCGCGTGATGAGATCCGCGCTGTAAAACACGCCATGACGCTGCACGCGCGCCGCGATCGGATGCGGCACCGGTAATCCCGCGGCTTGCATCAAAGCCAACAACTTCCACTCGCGCCAAGCGCGCGTGCGCTCAAGCCCCGTCCACAGATAGCGATCCGCGCTGATGCGCGCGATTAAACCGCCACGACGATAGTGACGCAGCACAAACACCTTGCCCGCATGCTTGAAAATACAGGCCGCACCGCGCCCCGAAGCTTCGGCTAACATAGCGCCGCTATGACGCCAGTGCTCTTGATCGAAAAATGCCGCATCCGGCGCGGCGATCAAATCCGCGTCGAAAAGAACATACATGTCGCGCTCAACGCGCTGCTCTGGTGGGGGCATCTTAGGCAGGTAAAAAATGTCTACAGGCAGTGAGTACTTCATTCGGCGTGATGTCCGCCATGCGGCGACTCGCTGCATGCAGCTCGATGCATTGCCCCGGCGCGACATAAGCGCCGCTGCTTGCTGGATTGGTCACGCCAAAGAGCGCCACTAAACGCGTGCCGACAGCGCCCGCGACATGCATCGCGCCGGTATCGGTAGTCACCAGCAGGTTCATGCGTTCGAGCATGGCTTTGTAGCGCGCGAAATCCGGCGTCGGCGTCAGCAGCGTAATCGCGCCATCACTCAGGCGCACGATCTGCTCGCCAAACGCAGCCTCTTCAGGCAAAAGATCCATCACCACACGCAGATCGATGCCGCGCGCCGCGCTTTCTTTGCGCAAAGCGCGCGCAAGCTCGGCAAAAGATTCCTGCGGCCAACGCCGTCCCGCATCGATCTCCGGTCGGCGCCAAGCTCGCTGCAGCCCGCTGTAAGTGGGATGCAGGCCGACCACGAAAGTATCAGGCGTAATACCCGCTGCCGCGTAAAGCGCACGAGCACGTTCGCGCGCGTCATCTGTCACCGGCAAGCTGATGCGGTAATCCTTATCTGGCGCCTGATTAGATGTCAGGCTGATGATCCGCCACGCTAAATCCAAGCAAAGCTGCGCATAACGCTCGCCTCCCGCCTCATTACTGATAGTAAAGCCGCGCGTTGCCGCATGCGTAAACGCGGCAAAACTGGGATTGAGCTCGAAGCAGCAGGCGATATCGTATGACGCACTGCGCACCTGGCGCAGCAAGGTGTAGCGTTTTATGCCTGCAAGGAACGAATGACGATCGTAGAGCAAAGTTTGCAAACGCGGTGCAAAATCACGAAACACGCGCTGCCCGTCGCGACTGGTGAGGAGATGAAACTCGGCCTGCGGATAATGATCAAGCAGCGCCTGCACCGCGGGCGTCACCATCACCATATCGCCAACGCGACCGACACGTATCAGCAGGATCTTGCTCAAACGCTTCTCCAGCAACACCAGCGATACATGGTCTTTCATGCACCCATCCCGTAATATAGCGGCCATTATACATGTCCGTATCCTGCGTAAAGACACTCCGGAAAACTCATGAATCTCTCTGCGGAAATCTCGGTCGGCGAATTCCTCGACAAGGTCACCATCCTCGAGATCAAGTCCGAGCGCATCGGCGACCCCGCGAAACTGAGCAACGTCAAACGTGAGCTCGACACTCTGCGCAATATCTGGTCGGCCTCGCCTTTCTCACGGCAAGATCTCGTGGCCGAGATCGCCGAGCTCAAACGGATCAACGAAAAGTTGTGGCAGATCGAAGACGACATCCGCGACAAAGAAGCCGCTGGTGCGTTCGACGATGTTTTTATTCAACTCGCGCGGGCAGTCTACATCACCAATGATGAACGCGCGGCAGTGAAGCGCCGCATCAATGTCAAAGTGGGCTCGACACTGATCGAAGAGAAGTCCTACGCCGATTACCGGCGCGACGGAAAATAAATTCCGCGCATGGCAGCCGGCCGCAGCAAACGCATCCTCGTCGTACGTAACGACAAGCTCGGCGACTTCATGCTGGCATGGCCGGCGCTCGCGATGCTGCGCCGCTCGCTGCCAGATTGCGAGCTGCATGTGCTGGTCAACGCCTACACCGAAGGTATGGCGCGGCTGTGTCCGGCAGTCAACGAGGTCGTGCTTGATCCTGGCCCAGATGGCGATCGCGCAGCGCAGCGCGCGCTGATAAAAACGCTGCGTGCACAGCGTTATGATGTTGCAATCACGCTTTACTCGACCACGCGCATCGCCTGGGCGCTGCTGCGCGCGGGCATCGTCTATCGCTTGGCGCCCGCCACCAAATTCGCGCAAGTGCTCTACAATCACCGGCTGACACAGCGCCGTTCGCGCTCGCTGCAACCGGAATACGTCTATAACGAAGAACTGGCGCAGCACTATTTGCAAGAGATCGGGGTACAGCCCATGCGCGGCGAAGCACCATTTCTCAGCTTCAATAAAGACGATATCGCCACACTGCGCGCCGCTTTTTGCGCGCGGCACGGCATCGATGCCAAACATCAGCTGATCTTCCTGCATCCCGGCAACGGCGGCTCCGCGCGCAATCTCGATGCTGCGCAATACGGGGCGCTCGCAGCACACCTGCAATCACAACACGGCCATCATGTAGTGATCACCGCCGGACCTGGCGAAGTCGAACACGCGCGCGCGATCAGCGCCTTACTCAGCGATACTCCACACACGGTTTTTGCTTCGACCGCAGGACTCGCACGCTTCGCCATGCACATCGCATATGCCGACCTGTTCATCGCCGGCTCCACCGGACCACTGCACATCGCCGGCGCACTCAACATCAACACTGCGGCTTTCTACCCAAGGCGGCGCTCAGCCACCGCCCTGCGCTGGCAGACCATCAATACACCAGAACACCGCTTGGTATTTTCACCACCT
>JAITWN010000191.1 GCA_031285245.1 Chromatiales bacterium
CCCCCGCCCCCCCCCCCCCCCCCCCCCCGACCCTCCGGGTTTGCTGGTTTCGTAGAAGTCTCGCAAGCGGGAGAGGGGCTGCTAAGCGGCTTTTTGTTAGATGCTCTTAAGGTTCGGGCCGGCGGATTTCGTTCAGCAGTGCGCACACTGCCTGCACGCGTTGATCCATGTCGGCGCCTGCGGGCAGTGGGAACTGCAAACGCTCGCTGCCCTGAAGTTTGTAACCAGCACGGCGCTGAATCAGCATGATCAGTTTGACGTGTTCAATGGCCGGCTCGGGGCCGAACGCGAGCCGGCCTTCAGTGACACCGAGCTCAATTCGGCGCACACCCATCGGCAGGGCGATGCGTTTGAGCTCGGCGATCCTAAACAGATTTTTTGTCGGCTCGGGTAGCAGACCAAAGCGATCGATCATTTCCACCTGTAGTTCGCGCAGATCATCACTGTCGCGCGTGCTGGCGATGCGCTTGTACATCACCAGCCGGCTGTGCACATCGGGCAGATAATCTTCCGGAATCAGCGCGGGTACGCCGAGTTCGATTTCGGCATCGAGTGCGACGGGTCGATCGAGCTGTGGCTCCTTGCCAGACTTGAGCGCAGAGACAGCGCGTTCGAGCAATTCGGTGTACATGGTGAAGCCGACTTCTTGAATCTGCCCGCTCTGATTTTCTCCGAGCAGTTCACCCGCGCCGCGGATTTCGAGGTCGTGCGTTGCGAGCGTGAAACCGGTGCCCAGCGTCTCAATCGCTTCGATCGCTTCTAGGCGCTTGACGGCATCGGGCGTCATCGCATTGCGTGGCGGCGCGATCAGATAGGCGTAAGCCTGGTGGTGTGAGCGCCCAACGCGGCCACGGATCTGATAAAGCTGGGCGAGGCCGAGATGGTCGGCGCGATTGATGATAATCGTATTGGCATTGGGAATATCGATACCGCTTTCGATGATCGTCGTGCAGACCAGAATGTTGAATCGCTGGTGATAGAAATCCTGCATGATACTTTCGAGCTCACGCTCGGGCATCTGGCCGTGGGCGATACGCAAACGCGCCTCGGGCATAATCTCGCTAAGTTCGCTCGCGATCTTCTCGATGTTGCGCACTTCGTTATGCAGAAAATACACCTGGCCACCGCGGTGAATCTCGCGCAAACAGGCTTCGCGCAGCAGCGCGCGGTTCCATTCGCGCACAAAAGTTTTGACCGCGAGGCGGCGCGGCGGTGGCGTAGCGATGATCGACAGCTCACGCAAGCCCGCGAGCGCCATATTGAGCGTGCGTGGAATCGGCGTTGCGGTGAGCGTGAGGATATCGACTTCAGCGCGTAGCGCTTTGAGGCGCTCTTTCTGGCGCACGCCAAAACGCTGCTCTTCATCGATGATGACGAGGCCAAGATCCTTGAAGCTCACCGAAGTGTGCAGCAGCTTGTGCGTGGCGATGATGATGTCGATCTTGCCTTCGGCAAGCGCAACAAGCAGCTGCTCTTGCTCTTTCGCGGAGCGAAAGCGCGATAGCACTTCGATGCGCACCGGCAGATCAGCAAAGCGATCACGGAAGTTGCGATAGTGCTGCTGGGCGAGCAGGGTGGTTGGTACCAGCACCGCGACTTGCGTGCCGCCATGCACACTGAGGAAAGCCGCGCGCATCGCAACTTCGGTCTTGCCGAAACCGACATCGCCGCACACCAAGCGATCCATGGATCGGCCAGTGGTGAGATCGGCGATGACATCATTGATGGCATCTTGCTGATCGGGTGTTTCCTCGAAGGGAAATCCAGCGGCAAAAGCAGTGTAGGCCTCATCAGGTTTAGGCAGCGCGCGGCCTTGGCGAGCTTCGCGGCGCGCGTAGACATCAAGCAATTCAGCGGCGACATCGCGCGCTTGTTCGGCAGCACGGCGACGTGCGCGCTGCCATTGTCCGCTGCCGAGGCGATGTAGTGGCGCTTGCTCAGGCGATGCGCCGGTGTAGCGGCTGATGAGATGCAAGGACGCGACCGGCACATACAGTTTGTCGCCGCCCGCGTATTCGAGTTTGAGAAATTCGGTGCGCACGCCGCCAGCATCGAGCGTCTGCAAGCCGATGTAACGCCCGACACCATGCTCTTCGTGCACCACAGGCGCGCCAGGCTCAAGTTCGGTGAGATTGCGCACGATGGCATCGGTATCGCGTTCGCGGCGCTTGCCACGCCGACGACGCTGCATGACGTATTCACCGAAGATTTGTGCTTCGGTGATCAGCGCGAGCGCTGGATCATTAGTGAGCAGGCCTTCATCGAGTCCGCTCACCGCGATGGCGAGTTTTTCCTTCGCGGCGAGAAATGCGCGCCAGCCACTGACTTCAGGCGGCACCGAGCCCGCGTGCTCGCGCAACATGTCGAGCAGCGTCTCACGCCGCCCGGGGGTTTCAACGACCAGCAGCACGCGTCCAGGAAATTCAGACAAAAATTGCCGAAAAGGCGCGAAAGGCAGGCGCGTATTTGATCCGGCACTGAGACGCGGCGGCGCCTGCAAAGCAAAATCGCATGCGCTGATGTCATTGGCAGCTTCATCGCCACCGGTGGCGAAGGATTGCAGTCTCGCCAACGGACGACCTGCCAAGCCCTGCTCGATTTCTTCGGGGGATACGAATACTGTCGCCGGCGGCACGAGCGGGCGCTCGATGTCGTGCCGACCTTGTTCGTAGCGCTCACCGATTTCTTCCCAGAACTGCTTTGCCGCATTCTGCGTGCCTTCAAGCGCGAGGATCAGGCTGTCATGCGGCAGGTAATCGAACAGCGTCATCGTCTCTTCAAAGAAGAGTGGCAGATAGTATTCGATGCCCGCCGGCGCGAGACCCTCGCTGACATCACGATAGAGCGGGCAGCGCTGCGGATCGCCCGCGAACAAGCGGCGAAAACCTTGGCGGAAGCTGTCGATGCCATCACTCGTGAGCGGGAATTCGCGCGCCGGCATCAAGTGCACGCGCTCGACCTGCGCGGTCGAGCGCTGCGTTTCTGGGTCAAAGCTGCGGATGCTGTCGATCTCATCATCGAGCAGGTCGATGCGAAAAGGCGTGGTGCTGCCCATCGGAAAGAGATCAAACAAACTGCCGCGCACGCAATACTCACCATGCTCCATCACCTGCGAGACGTGGCGATAGCCGCTGCGTTCGAGGCGCGCGCGCATATCATCGATGGACATGCGCGCACCAGTATCGAGACGCAATCCGTAAGCATCGAGATAACTGCGTGGTGGCAATCGCACCATCGCCGTCGACACGGGCACGATCACTACGCCGCGCGTGAGATCGGGCAAACGGTGCAGCGCATCGAGACGTTCAGAGACGATGTCCTGATGTGGCGAGAAAACATCGTAAGGCAGAGTTTCGCGATCGGGCAGGATCAGCAGCGCAATGCTTTTGCCATCGTCATGGTCTTTAAGGTAAAAACGCAGCCCTTGTTCCAGACGCTCAGCGCTCGCCATGTCGGGCGTGAGCACGATGGTCGCGCCATGATGTCGCTCAGCCGTGTTGGCGATGACCAGCGCTGCGCCACTACCATAGAGCCGGCCCCAACGTTGCGGCACGCCAGCAGCGGGCAAAGGAGGCGAGAAAGGAGAGCAGGGCGTAGACATCGGACTGGGCAGTTTCAACAGAGACGGCAAGTGATGATGGCTAGTCAGATAGCTTGATTGAATCGAGCGCGCATTATCGCATCCTGGCGTAGCATGGTCATCTACGAATGCGAGATGTCTTGGCGCTAATACTAGTATTTCAGTGACTAGGCCGGGGGGGGGGCCGTGTTTTTTAGCCAGGGTAA
This sequence comes from Chromatiales bacterium, assembly GCA_031285245.1. Taxonomy (GTDB): domain Bacteria; phylum Pseudomonadota; class Gammaproteobacteria; order SZUA-140; family SZUA-140; genus JAITWN01. The sequence continues at coordinate 3,787 of JAITWN010000191.1, forward strand.
AGTTTGGGGGGGGCGGGGGGGGGCCCCCGGGTGTTAGAAACAGGCCCG
>JAITWN010000211.1 GCA_031285245.1 Chromatiales bacterium
TGCGTTGCTTGGAGCGGTGCTCGCCAGTTTTTTTCAGGACCGTGGGCGCGCCGCGGCTCCGCGTCCTTAAAAATACTGGCGAGCACCGCTGATCACTATGTCTTAAAAATTCAGCGCCGCACTTGCTGAAATAACATAGTAGCGGTAGTTGCGTTCGGCGCGATTGGAGTCTGATTGTTGGAGGCGAAGCGCGGTGTTATACGAGAGGAAAGAGCGCTGCGCATAGGAGGCGGAGATCTCTGCGTATTTGATGATGTCTTCGCGCGCTGGCAGCGACGCGCTTGCGCTTAGCGGATCGCCTTCGAAGGATCGATCTTCACGCGCCAGCGTGCCTGAGAAGGCGGTTTTATCCCGATAGCGCCAGGTCGAGCGGAGCATCATGGTCTGCGCGAGCATGAAGGAGGCCGATGTACTGCTGCGCGCATCGATGTCTCGCCAGGCGGATGCGTCGATGTCGAGCTGTGGAGAGAATTTGTAGAGGTAGCGTAGACTCCACAGCGCTCCAGAGAAATTATGCTCTGCGAATTCATCGTGACGTACGGTTGCATAGCCGACGCTTGCATCGATGCGCGAGCGCTCGGTCCAATCCCAGCGCGCGTTGGTGCTGAGTTCGTATTCCGTGTAGGAGTTATCGACTCGCGTGATCGCGGAGGATTTAAGCTTGGGGCGAGTGACTTTGCGTACTTGTGCGCGTAGGCTGAGATAGGACTTGCTTTCTGCTGCCCGACGAAACAGTTCCAGCCCGAAGAGGTTGCTGTCGCGATCGAGCGTATCACGATCGACATCGTCGTGACGGGTGCTGCGGTGGCTGTAGTCGAAGCCGAGCTCCAGGCGCGGCGAGAGTGTGCGCAAGGCTTGGAATCCAGCCTCGTTGGTGGTCAGTACGTCACGCGCGGGCGCTTCAAAAGCATCGAAGTCTTCAAAGCGCGCGAGGTATTGGCGCTGGAGTGCGTGCACGTCGCCATGCCAGCGCTTGCCGAAAACCCACTGCCAGGCGGCACGTGCGTCGATATCGTTGTGATCGAGAAAACCGTTGCGACCGTAAAGGCGACGAACCGCGCTTAGATCGAGCAGCACGCGTTGCTGGCTGATCGGCCGATTGATCGATACGCCTGCGCCGTAATGCAGGACGATGTCGTTACGCTTGTGTTTGCCGAGCAATGTGTCAGCAACATCATTGTTCGCAAGACGGAAGATATTGCTGTCGTAGTCGAGGCCGAGATCGACGCTGCTTTGCAACCACGGTGCTTGCGTGTCAGTAGCGCGTACGCTCGATTTCTGTGCATTGAATCGCTGCGCCTCGGCGAGGCAGACAGGCGCAAAGTTCATCGACGCGAGCAAAAGCGCGAGTCCGTAGCCGGAGAGCTTGCTGACCGTCTTGCGTTGCATCGGGTCGAGGCGCTGGCAGTTGCGGGGAATCCGCGAGAGCGGCACCTTAGCCCGCGGGTTTTTCCCGGTCAAGCGAATAGGTATTCGTATCTACATGCGGAGTCGTAACTTGTTAGGCATATAAGTCATAGGTTGGGCTGAGTGAAGCCTAACGTCCATATGCGTGTGCTTGATCACGCGCCTCAGTTTGGACGAAAGACAGGGTTGGCGGCGATTACTGGCAGTGCATTGGTCCAGTTGTAAGAATCTTCGGGAATGCTGCGTGTTTTTCGTGTCCAGAAAATGTAATCGAGATGAAGTTGATCGCGACCGAATGCGAAGAGCTCTTGCATCGTCCAGTATTTGGTGGCGGATGCACTGGCGTGTTGGTGTTTATAGCTGTCGTACTGAACAGCACCAAACAGCGTCATGCGATCCTTGAAGCGTGTGTAGAAGGGGTAGCTGTGAAAATTCAGCGGCCAACTGTCTGGCAGAATATCCGGCCCGCCCATGACAATGCCATAAGGCGCGATTGCTTCTGCGACATCACCAATATATGCCTGACGGCCTTCGAGGTAGTTCATGTACCAGAACACCTGCGAGCGAGGAAAGCGTGATTTGGTGGTGGTGAGCATGGTAATGAGCGCGTCGCGATAACGCTCAGGCGTGTAACCGCTGGCGCGCTGTATTTCAGGCGTAAATCCCATTGCGCTTTCCTGAAAGGCGATGCCTTCAAGACTCGGATGCGTATCGAATGCTGCGCCGAGCGCGCTGGTGAGCAGCGCCATACGTTGCAGCACGTAAGGATCCCAGCGTTTGGCGACTTGTCCGCCATCGATGTAGGGCAGAGTGTATTTCTCCCACAGATAAGGCGGTGTCATCCTGACATTACGTGCGAAGCTTTTATCTTCGATCATGATCACTAGCTGCATGCCGTGATCGGCAGCGATGGTGAGATCAGCTTCGATGCCGGAAAAATCATAAGTTCCTGGTGTGGGCTCTAGCACTTTCCACGGATAACGCTTGTGTATGCCGGTGACGCCGGGGCGAACTGCTTGCAACATTTGTGTCGGTCCATCCCAGTCGTTGAGTGCGATGTAATGGCCGGGATGATATTTGCTTGTGGCCTGATCCGGCGTTTGCTCTAGCGCATCATCTGAGCTCGGCGCAGCAGGCGTGTTGCTCCTGCTTGCAGTAATGCCTTGCGCGGTTGGCGTGTGCGAAGCGGTGTTTATCGATGGCACTTCGATGCAGCCGGTGAGGCTTTGCAGAAGGAGCGCTGCAGCGAGCAGAATGCGGCTGAGGATAGTGGTGTCGATGCGAAGAGTGATCGAGTTGTGCATGGACCTTGTATCGATCCATGCGCGCGTTGCATGAGCCTGTAATTGATGCGGAGTGAGTATTGCGATGTCAGTCACGCACACTCGATGCAGAATGGGTGATATGACCTGCGTTCATGCACTATGTCAGGTGATGCGTGATCGTCATTGCGAGGCGAAGCCGAAGCCATCCACGTAGCCGCGCCGTGGATTGCCACGGGGCTGAACCGTCTGGTGCTCCTTGCAATGACAAGGCGGGCTTTTCAGATCTTTCCTTAAATCAAGGCAGTTCAGGATTTTTGCGGATGACGATTAGCGCATCATCCCAGTTCCAGGAGTCGAGAGGCTTGCGCCAGGTTTTGTGATTCCAGAAGAGATAACTGACATGTAACTCGTCTCTCGCGAAATCGAGCAGCTCCTGTAGCGTCCAGTATTTCGTGTGTGCGAGCGGGTTGGCGTGGCGATGGGCAAAGCTGTTGTATTGCATCGAATTGAATAGCGTCAATTGCCCCGCGAATCGAGCGTAGAGCGGATAGGTGAGCCGTGCCAGTGCAGGATTGTTGGGCAGTACATCAGGGCCGCCCATGGCGATGTGCAGCGGAATGACCGCGGTGGCGATGTCAGCGAGATACTTCTGACCGCCTTCAAGAAAATTCATGTACCAGAAAATCTGTGAGCTCGGCAGCGCTTGGCGTGCGCGCGTGAGAATTTCTATCAGCGCGTCGCGATAGGCCTCCGGCGTGTAGTTCTGTTCGCGCGCGACATCTGCGGAAAAGCCCATGGCGCTTTCCTGGAGCGCGATGCCTTCGAAGTCTGGATGTTGATCGAAGCGTGCGCCGAGTGCGTCAAAGAGCGCGCCGAAGCGTTCGACGACGAAGGGATCCCAGCGTTTGGCGACGTAGCCGCCGCGAGTGAAGGGCAGGGCTTTATCCGCCAGATAGTCTGGCAACAGATGCTCGTCGCTATTGAAGGATTTATCTTCGATGAAGGCAACGAAGTGCAGACCGAGTGATGATGCGAGGCGCAGATCAGCATCGATACGCGAGAAGTCATAGTGATCGCGTTCAGGTTCGAGGCTGCGCCAGGTGTAGCGAACTTGCACGCCGCGGATACCGGGCTGGGCCAGCGTGCGCATCACATCTGGCGCGTCTTCAAGGTTCAGACTGACGTAGTGTCCAGGATGAAACTTTAGCGCGGAAGTGGGTGCGGTCGCCGCCCACGCCAGCGCGAGGCTCGCGGTTAGCCCGATGAGGAGAAGTTGCAGGAGGCGCATGGCTGGTCATGGTAGACCATGCCGGCCATGCGCCGAATTGATGGATTTCGGTGCGCTGAATGGTGCGACTGAACGATGCTTAGGCGGGCCGGCGTACAGGACGCCCGATTGAGTAATGTGTGAAGCCCGCTGCCGCGAGGATGGCCGGATCATAAAGATTGCGCCCATCGAACAGCACCGGTGATTTCAGCGCGGCTTTTATTGCAGCGAAATCAGGGCTGCGGAATTCATTCCACTCGGTGATCACTACCAGCGCGTCAGCATCTGCGATGGTGTCTTCCAACGATTCGCAGAGTTCGAGGTCAGCGCGATCGCCGTAGATGCGGTGGGTTTCCTCGTTCGCCGCTGGATCATAAGCGCGTACACGTACGCCCGCTTGCCACAGCGCTTCCATCAGTACGCGGCTTGGGGCTTCGCGCATGTCATCGGTGTTGGGCTTGAAGGCGAGGCCCCACAGCGCGATGGTGCGCCCTTTGAGCTGGCCGTTGAAATGTTGGTGAATCTTCTCGAACAGCACTTCCTTTTGATGATTATTCACGCTTTCGACTGCGCGCAGCAGTGAAGCTTCGTAGCCGACTTCGCGCGCGGTGTGTTCCAGTGCTTTGACATCTTTGGGGAAACACGAACCGCCAAAACCCGCGCCCGGGTAGATGAAGTGATAACCGATGCGCGGATCGGAGCCGATGCCGATGCGTACCTGCTCGATGTCGGCGCCGAGGCGTTCGGCGAGGTTGGCGAGCTCGTTCATGAAGCTGATCTTGGTGGCGAGCATGGCATTGGCGGCGTACTTGGTGAGCTCCGCCGAGCGAATGTCCATGCGCACGATGCGTTCGCGACTGCGATTGAAGGGCGCATACAGCGCACGCAGCAGTTCGGTGGTACGCGGGTTGTCAGTGCCGATGATGATGCGATCCGGGCGCATGAAGTCATCGATGGCCGCGCCTTCCTTCAGAAACTCGGGGTTGGAAACGACATCGAATTCGACCTGCGCGCCGCGGGCGGCGAGGGTCTCGGCGAGGGCTGCGTGCACGCGATCGGCGGTGCCGACCGGGACGGTCGATTTATTGACCACGATGCGGTATTCGCTGATGTGCTGGCCGATGCTGCGGGCAACAGCAATGACATGCTGCAAGTCGGCAGAGCCGTCTTCCCCGGGCGGGGTACCGACGGCGATGAACTGAAACAGTCCATGGGCAACGGCGGCGGCGACGTCGGTGGTGAAGGACAGTCGGCCTGCGCTGACATTGTCCCGCACCATTTTCTCTAGACCTGGTTCATAAATCGGTATGCGGCCTTCCCTGAGCATGGCGATCTTGCGTTCATCGACATCGACGCACAGCACATCATTGCCAACCTCGGACAGACAGGCGCCGGTGACAAGGCCGACATAGCCAGATCCGAAGATAGTGATTCTCATATCAGTTTTTCCTGTTTTTACAGTATTTTTTCGGCAGCGAAGCGTTGGCTATGATAGCTTGCGTCGCCCGGGCCTTCCATAAAGCCAAGTGCTCCAGGAAGATGCTGAGTCTGGTGAGCAGACACTGTATCGGACGCCTGGCCCCCAGGCGCTATGCTTAAAGTAGAAATATCATCCGGTCGAAATAAGTTCACGCAGAAATTATCAACATGGTGGCTGCTGTCCGTGAGTTTTCTTTAGTTTGATCATCAAAAAATAGACAAGAACATTCGGAGAGCTTGATCTGGCGCTTCGCCATGATCGATGTAGGTGATCACTTTATGGTGAGAGTATTCGGTCATTTTGTTCCCAGGGGATTGCTCGTGCTTGTCGCCCTGGAGTTTGTATTGCTGGTGTCGTCCTATATGCTGGGCGTGCACCTGCGTTTTGCATTCTGGTCTGATCCTGACGGCGAGCTCGCTTCGATTCGGCCCTTACAGGGCAAAGCCATCGTTTTTGCCTGGGTGATGATGAGCGCCATGATGTCGATGGGGCTTTATAGTCGTCACCTGCGCGACACCGCCATACAGATGGTGATGCGTATTCTCGCGAGCCTCGCCATGGGGCTGGTGGTGATGGTGCTGTTGTATTACCTGATGCCGGCCGTGCTTGGTATCGGGCGCGCCCCGCTCATGATGGTGATGGGCGTGACTAGCGTGCTCCTCGTTGCGCTTCGTTTGCTGTTCATGCATGCGGTGTCTCTGGATGTGCTGAAGAAACGCATTCTGGTGCTGGGCTCAGGCAGAAAAGCGACGGCGATCGATCGCGTCATGCGTCGCGAATCCGATCGGCGCGGGATTTCCGTCGTTGGCTACGTCCATTTTTCCAAAGAGCAGCCCTTGGTCAGCGGCAGAATCATCGAGCATTCCGAATCGCTGCTCGAACTTGCCCGGCGCTATCGTGTGCAGGAAATCGTGGTGGCGGTCGACAATCAGCGCGAGAATTTTCCGATCAAGGAAATTGTCGAATGTCGACTGATCGGCGTCGGTGTGCTCGATATTCTCAGTTTCATTGAGCGTCAGGCCGGCAAGATCATGCTGGAGAATCTCACTTCGAGCTGGCTGATTTTTTCTGATGGTTTTCAGTACAGCGCGGTGCGCGTCGTTGGCAAGCGCGTCTTTGATGTCACCTCGAGCCTTGCACTGCTGGCGCTGGCGTGGCCGGTCATGCTGGGCGCGGTGGTGGCGATAAAGCTCTATGGCGGTCGCGGTCCAGTGCTCTATCGTCAGGTGCGCGTCGGCGCGCACGGTGAGACGTTCAACGTGCTGAAGTTTCGCAGCATGACGGTGGATGCAGAGAAGCATGGCGCGCAATGGGCGAAGCAAAATGATGCTCGTGTGACGGCGGTCGGCGGGTTCATGCGTAAATATCGCATTGATGAACTGCCGCAGCTCTTCAATGTGCTGGTGGGGACGATGAGCTTTGTCGGTCCGCGTCCGGAGCGCCCGGAGTTCGTCAAAGATCTTTCCGCTAAGATTATCTATTACTCCGAGCGCCACCGCGTCAAACCTGGCATCACTGGTTGGGCGCAGATCTGTTATCCCTACGGCGCATCGGAACGCGATGCAGCGGAGAAGCTCAGCTACGATCTTTACTATGTGAAGAATTACAGCTTGTTTCTCGACCTCGTCATTCTTCTGCAAACCGCGCAGGCGGTGCTGTGGAAGCGGGGCGGACGATGAGCAAAGCGGTAAGCTCGCATATCGAACAGGTCAAAATGGTGCTGGACGATACGCTGGAACTCGCAGGACGCTCGCGTCATTTCACTCGTGACACCGCTTTGCTCGGCAGCTTGCCTGAGCTTGATTCCATGGCCGTGATCGCGGTACTGACCAGCATCGAAGAAAGCTTCGGCCTCATCATCGAGGACGACGAAGTCGATGCCGGCACTTTCGAAACCCTCGGTACCTTGGTTGATTTTGTCGACGGCAAGATCGATATCAGCTGAGTTAGCTGATCCTTTCTTCTCTACATCACGGTTGGTGATTGGGCGATTCCGGGTCCGCCATTGCGGGACGCAGGCTGCCATCCCTGGCGGCCTACGAGCGGCCAGGACGGCGAAAGCGTGTCCCGAATGCGAAGACGCGACCGCGCTCCAGCACTGCACTCGATGCAGCCCAACATATCCGCCAAAAAATACAATCTTGTTCAATCGGTGAGCGTAGAAAGTTGGGCTTCGCGTTGCTCAGCCCAACCTATGCAGCCCGCCAGCTAGACCAGAATTTCCACTGGCTCAGGATGCCCAAGAAAGCGCGTCGGGCTCGCCGTGTAACCATAAGCGCCGGATTGAAATACCACGATCAAATCACCAATCTCCGCGCGTGCCATTTCCATCTGTGACGCCAATACATCTAGCGGTGTGCAGAGCGGGCCGATGACGTTGGCGATCTCGCGCGTTGTGCCGTGCACGCGATTGCCGATGATCACCGGGTAATTCTTGCGGATCACCTGACCGAAATTGCCCGAGGCGGCGAGATGATGATGCATGCCGCCGTTGGTGATGAGGAAAATCTGGCCGTGTGATTCCTTGCGATCTATCACTTCAGCAACGTAGATGCCGGCTTCGCCGACGAGATAACGCCCAAGCTCGATGATAAGTTCGACGCCGGGTAGGCGTTCACGCAGCGCGGGGAGGCAGGTGCGCAAATTATCTGCGATCGGCGTGAGGTCGAGGCGCTGTTCGCCGGGGAAATAAGGGATGCCGAAGCCGCCACCGATGTTGATCGTTTCAACTTCGCCGGGAGCGTGAGCGCTGAGGCGTAGTGCGAGATCGAGCGCGAGATCCTGCGCTTCAACGATCGCCTCCGCGCGCAGATTCTGCGAGCCGGCGTAGATGTGAAAGCCGCGAAAATGCAGACCGGCTTGGCCGATGCGCGTGAGGAGGGCGGGTACGCGCGCGGCATCAACGCCAAAGGCGCGCGCGCCGCCGCCCATCTTCATGCCGGAAGATTTGAGCTCGAAGTCTGGGTTGACGCGCACCGCGACGCGCGGATGCATAGCGCCGCGCGCGGCGATCGCGATGACGCGTTCGAATTCAGTTTCTGATTCGAGATTGATAGTGACGCCAGCGGTGATGGCGGCTTCGAGTTCCGCCACTGATTTTCCTGGGCCGGCGAAGCTGATCGTATGCGCGCTCATGCCGCTTGCGAGCGCGGCGCGTAGTTCTCCCGCGGAGGCGATGTCAAAGCCATCGACCAGCGTTGCCATGTGGTTGAGGAGCGCCGGCATCGGATTGGCTTTGATCGCATAGTGCAGCGAAATCTCAGCCGGCAACGCGGCGCGCAGTTCAGTGATGGTGCGATCGATGATGCTGCGATCATAGGCGTAAAACGGTGTGCGTCCGATGCGCCGCGCGAGTTCGGTGAGCGCCATGCCGCCGATGTGCAGGCAGTCATCTTTTACCGCGAACTGATCCATGGGCGCATGCAGCGGGCGCGTTGCGCTCATGGGTTTTCCTCAAACAGATGAGTGAAGTCAGCAGCGAGTGCGTGGCGGTCGATCTTGCCGTTGGCGCTGCGTGGTAGCGGATCTGCGCAGAGCGCAATGTGTGCGGGCAGCATATAGCTTGGCAAGCGTGGGCGTAGCGCTTTCATCAATTCATCGCTCAGCTCAGCGGTTGATGATGATGTTGGCATCGCTACCACGACGATGGCTTCACCGAGTACGGGATGCGGTATTCCGATCGCTGCTACCTCGGCAATGAGGCCGGTGGCGTAGAGCGCTTCTTCGATTTCATTCGGACTGACGCGATAGCCTGAAGTCTTGATCATTTCATCGCGGCGCCCGAGAAAATAGAGATAACCGTCTTCATCCATGCGCACGGTATCACCGGACCATACGGCGATTTCAGCTAGCGGTAAGCCAGCAGCTTGGTCCGGTGCAGGTCGAAAGCGTTCAGCGGTCGTTGCTGGATCGTTCCAGTAGCCAAGCGCGACCAAGCTGCCACGATGGACTAGCTCGCCGGGCTCATTCGGCGCGCACAGACTGCCATCTTCGTGCACCACCATGATTTGCGCATTGGGAATAGCTTTGCCGATCGAGCCTGGCTTGCGGTCGATGTCTTCCGGTGGCAGATAGGTCGAGCGAAAGGCTTCGGTGAGTCCGTACATCATGAAGAAGCGCGTGCGCGCAAGCTGCGCGCGCAGTGTGGCGAGCGTTTGACTCGGCATGACGCCGCCCGAGCTGGTGGCGTAGCGCAGCGTACGTGTTGCCTGTTCGGGCCATTCGCAGCGCGCGAGCCGAATCCACAGCGGTGGCACTGCGGCAAGCCCTGTAATGTGTTCGCGCGCGAGCGCATCGATGATGTCACGTGGCATCAGATAATCGAGCAGGACTACGCTCGCACCAGCATGAAAAGCGCTGGTGAGCTGATTCAAGCCGTAATCGAAGCTGAGCGGTAGCGCGGCGAGAATGCGATCGTCAGCCGTATTTTCAAGGTATGTTGCAACGCTGCGCGCGCCAGCGACGATGTTGCGATGTGACAGCACCACGCCCTTGGGACGTCCGGTGCTGCCCGAGGTGTAGAGGATGGCGGCCATGTCGGAGTCGATGATGCGCGGGAAGATGACAGATGCGGCGGGCATGCTCCCTGCATTCCAGAGCTCGATGCGCAATGAGGTATGCTCGGCTGCGCTGTCGATCAGCAACACGGCGCGCAAGCTGGCACAGTTTGCCAGCGTTTCTGCAAGCAGGCTGAAGCGATCGCTGCTGGTGATGAGGATGCTGGCGGCGCAATCTTGAAGCACATGCATGACTTGCGGCGGTCGCAGCAGCGGATTGAGCGGCACCGCCACGCCGCCGGCGAGCATGGTGCCAAATAGCGCATGTACGGTTTCCAGCCGCTTGTCGAGATAAATGGCAACGCGCTGCTCGCGCAGCAGCCCGGCTTCTCGCAGACGTGCTGCGTTGTGCTGGATTGCGGTCGCGAGTTCGGCGTAATTCTGGCGCTGCGCGCGGTGGCTGAGCGCGGGCGTATCGGGCGCGAGTTCGGCGGCGACGGCAATGAGCTCGTGAACCAGGGTGGCGATACTTGCCATGATGGGTAGCGTAGTGAAGGCGGGCGTCAATCATACCCCAGCGGTGGGAATGTGTAGAATATTGCGTTTGGTGGCGAGGTGCGCGCCGGGCGTGAAGTGACACACGCTCACTTTCAATTTATCGATTTGTTTCGCAAAGTGCGGGGCCTATGTACGAATCGTTCTATAAATTGCAGGGCAAACCTTTTCGGTTGAGTCCTGATTCCCGCTTTTTCTTCGAGAGCGAAGGCCATCGCCGCGCGATTGCTTATCTGCGCTATGGTTTGGAACAGCGCGAAGGTTTCATCGTGATTACCGGTGGCATCGGTACCGGCAAGACGACGCTGGTCGACATGCTGTTCAAAATGCTGCCGAAGGAGCAGCTCGTCGCGGCCAAACTCGTGACTACGCAGCTCGAGTCGGAAGATCTGCTGCGTATGGTGAGCGCCTCCTTTGGCCTGCCGCACGAGCAGATGAGCAAGACGGCGCTGCTGAAAGGGCTCGAAGCTTTTTTCCAGGAGAAAGCGAATCGCGGGCAACGTGTTCTGTTGGTCATCGATGAAGCGCAGAATATTCCCAAGCGTTCGCTCGAAGAGCTGCGCATGCTCTCCAACATCGAGATGGACGGCGCACCGGTGTTGCAGATCTTCCTGCTCGGCCAGGAAGAATTCATGGCGGTGATGCAATCGCCTGACATGGAGCAGCTCCGTCAGCGCGTCATCGCCACTTACCAGCTCAAGGCACTGAAGCCGGAAGAAACGCCGAACTATATCGAGCATCGTCTGCGCCATGTGGGTTGGGATAACGATCCGGCTTTTGCTGCCGGTACTTATGATGAAATCCATGCTTACACTGGCGGCGTGCCGCGTCGGCTGAATACTTTCTGCGATCGCTTGCTGCTCTACGCCTATCTGGAAGAGGTCCATACCATTACGCCCGAACATGTCCACGCCGTGGCGCGTGAGCTGCTTGGGGAGACTGGGCGGCCACGCCAGGTGGTCGCCGCGGTGAGCACGCGGCCTGCGCAGTGGGAGGAGGATGTGACGGGGCGCTTGTCGGCGCTGGAAAAACGCCTGGACGAGATCGAGGATGCCATGGTCATTGAGCGGGCACTCACCCGCGGCGACTGATTCGGCGCCAGTTGGGGGAGATTGTCAGGGTAGATTGCCAGGTAATCGCCAAGCAGATTGAGGTAGTCGGGGCGGTGATTTTTCACCGCACGCGATTGTGTTATTCTCGCCACCTCGCGGCTCCCCGTGTGTTCGGCATAAAAATTCGGCGGGGATTCGGATTTCAATCATGATTCGAGGGGGATCATGCTCGTGAAGAAATTGCTCGTGTTGGTTGTTTCCGGTGTGCTGGGACTAGGTCTGGCTGGTGGTGCCTCTGCTCAGGATGGCGATCCGGTTGCTGGTGAGACCAAGGGTGCCATCTGTGGCGGCTGCCATGGCGCGGATGGCAACAGTGAAGCGGGTATGTTTCCGCGTCTCGCCGGCCAATATTCCTCGTATATCGTGAAGCAGATTCGCGATTTCCAGGCCGGTCGCCGCGCCAACAGTGAAATCATGGCGGGCATGGCCGCAACCATCGCCAGCGTCGAGGACGCCAGAGACATCGGCGCCTACTTCCAGAAGCAGAAGATCGCCAAGCAGCCGATCGCTCCGGTTGACAAGGCGTTGGTCGCCGAAGGCGAGAAGATCTTCACCGAGGGTAATCCCGCCAATGGTCTCTATGCCTGCATCAACTGCCATGGACCGAAGGGCACGGGTAAGAGCGAGACCATCGCCCAGTTCCCGCGTCTAGTCGGGCAGCACAAGGAATACATCATCAAAGAACTCACTGATTTCAGAGCGGGCACGCGTGCCAATGATCCTGCTGGCATGATGAAGGACATCGCCAAGAAACTCACCGAGAAAGAAATCACGGCGGTTGCGGAATATCTCTCCGCTCAGGTTCCCTGAAGGTTTTGAAATGCTACCAGATGATCGGCGCAGAGGCGGATACCGACCTCTGCGCCGATCTGGTGGCGGCGGTGACTCGGAAACAGTGACAGCAGTTCCACCCCGCTTGGCAGGCGCAGGGTGCAGAGAATTTCCGCTCCTTTGAAGGCTTCTTTCACGATGCGCGCGCGCAGTTCGGCGCTCGGGTCGAGCTCCACATCATCTGGTCTCAGCAGTACTTCCACCGCGCTTCCTTGCGGCCATGGATAGCAGCGTTCGCCTCGAATGAGGCCAATCTCGGTCTGCGCTGTGTCTGGCGCCGTCATGATGCCGTGCACGAATACGCCATGTCCGATGAATCCAGCGACAAAGCGGTTCGCCGGCTGGTGGTAAAGATTGAACGGCGTATCCCATTGCTCGATCCGTCCGGCATTCATGATGCCGACCACATCGCCGAGCGCGAACGCCTCGTGCTGATCATGCGTCACCATGAGCGTGGCGATGCCGCGCTCCTTGAGGATTTCATGCACCTGCGCGCCGAGGCGTTCACGCAGCTCGATATCGAGATTTGAGAATGGCTCATCGAGCAGCAGCAGATCGGGGTTGATCGCGAGCGCACGGGCAAGCGCGACGCGTTGCTGCTGACCGCCGGAGAGCTCGTGTGGATAGCGTTTGCGTGCGCTATCGAGCCCGACGGTGCGCAGCATTCTATCTACGATCGTGCTGCGCTCAGCGCGTGGAGCGCGGCGCAAACCGAAACTGACATTGTCCTCGACGCTGAGATGAGGGAAGAGCGCGTAGTCCTGCGAGACCATGCCGAGTCGGCGCTGATCAGGGGGTAGCGTTTCCCTTGGTGTCGAAACGGTTTTGCCTTTGATTAGAATGCTGCCCCGGTGAAGGGGTTCAAATCCGGCGATGGCGCGCAGCACCGTGGTTTTGCCGCAACCGCTCGGTCCCAGCAGGCAAGCGATGGTGTTTTCCTCGACGCGGATCGACAGGCCGTCGACCACTATCTGGCCGCCGTGGCGGCACTCGATATCACGCAATTCCAGCAGTGCAGCGGGAGAGGAGACGGCGTCGATGGGATTGCAGAGTTTGGCTTGCATGGCGGGTAGGGTCAGCGCGGCCGAGCCTCGGCGAGTTTTAGCATTTTGTCCGGCAAATGACTGCCCATCGGATGCGCGCCCCAGGGGATATCAGGGCGCCTCAGCTCACCGGTCCGCAAAGTAATAGTTCGAGCAAGGCTTTCTGCGCGTGGAGGCGATTTTCGGCTTCCTGCCAGACCGCGCTCTGCGCGCCGTCGATGATTTCGGCAGCAACCTCTTCGCCGCGATGCGCGGGCAAGCAATGCATGAACAACGCATCGGGATGCGCGCGACGCATCAGCGCCTGATCGACCTGATAGGCGCGGAAGGCTTCTTTGCGTCCGTCAGCTTCATCTTCCTGGCCCATGCTCGCCCACACATCGGTGACGACGAGGTCGGCGCCGTCGGTGGCGGCATGCGGATCTTCCATGAGTTCGACCAGTCCGCTGGCGCAGCTCTGCGTGGGCGCGTAACCAGCAGGGCTTGCAACGCGCAGACGGAAGCCAAGCAGCTCGGCAGCGTCGATGTAGGAATTGCACATATTGTTGCCGTCCCCGATCCAGGCCACGGTGCGCCCGGCGATGTCGCCGCGCAGTTCGGCGTAGGTTTGCAGATCCGCGAGCAGCTGGCAGGGGTGCTGAGTGTCAGAGAGGCCATTGATCACCGGCGCCTGTGAATAGGCGGCGAAAAGCGCCTGACTCTCATGGCTGAAGGTGCGCATCATCACCACATCCACCATGCGCGAGAGCACGCGTGCGGTGTCTTCGATTGGTTCACCGCGGCCGAGCTGCGTATCGCGTGGCGAGAGAAAAATCGCGCCACCGCCAAACTGAATCATCGCGGTTTCAAAAGAAACGCGTGTGCGTGTCGAGGATTTCTCGAACACCATACCAAGTACGCGATTTTTGAGCGGCTCATAGATCGTGCCAGCGCGTTGCATACGCTTGAGTTCGATGGCGCGCTGCAATAGCGCGCGCAGCTCAGTAGCGCTGAGATCCAGCAGACTGAGGAAATGCCGGATCGGACGCGAACGCTCGTTCATCGCCGTGCCCCCGCGGCTTGCGGCTCGGCGCTACTCATCGCTGCGATCAATGCGGTGGCAACGCGGTACACGATCTCATCAGCCTCACTATCGCTGATCACCAGCGGCGGTAGCAGACGCACGACTTTTTCCGCCTGTACGCTAAAGAGGACGCCGTGTTGCAAACCCGCGCTGGTGAGCGCAGGGATTGGCTTTGCGGTTTCGATGCCGATCATCAGGCCGCGTCCGCGGATATCAACAATACCCTCGACGCCAGCGAACGCATTCTTCAGTCCTGCCACGATGCGCGCGCCGAGCACGCCGGCGCGTTCGATAAGCTTTTCCTGCTCGATGGTGCGGATCACGGCGAGCGCCGCCGCGCAGGCGAGCGGATTGCCGCCGAAGGTCGAGCCGTGATTGCCAGGCTGGAAAAGCTCTGCCGCCGCGCCGCGCGCGAGGCAGGCGCCGATCGGCACGCCGTTGGCGAGCCCTTTGGCGACCGCCATGACGTCGGGGTACCAGTCATGATGTTGGTGCGCAAACCAGCGCCCAGTGCGGCCCATGCCGGTCTGAATTTCATCAAGCATCAGCAGCCATTCGTTAGCGGCGCAGAGTTTGCGCACCGCATCGAGATAGGCGGGATCAGGAATCTGAATACCGCCTTCGCCCTGGATCGGTTCGATGAGCACAGCGACCGCGTGCGGCGAATTGCGCGCGACGGTGTGCAGTGCATCGATGTCGTTGTAGGGAACACGGATAAAGCCCTGCACCAGTGGTTCGAAGCCGGCCTGCACGCGCCGATTGCCCGTCGCTGAAAGCGTGGCAAGCGTGCGGCCATGGAAGCTGTGCTCGGCAACGATGATGGCGGGCTGCGGATTATTGCGACGATGGCCATAGAGGCGCGCGAGCTTGATCGCTGCTTCGACGGCTTCCGCGCCGGAATTGCCGAAGAATGCGCGATCCATGCCGGCAACGCGGGTCAGCTCATTGGCAAGCGCTGCTTGCAGCGCAATACCGTAAAGATTCGAGGTGTGCAGTAGTTTTCCTGCCTGATCCGTGATGGCTTTGGTGACCGCGGGGTGAGCGTGCCCCAGGCCGCAAACGCCAATGCCGCTCAGGGCATCGAGATAGGCTTTGCCATTGCTGTCATAAAGCCACGCGCCTTCGCCGCGCTCGAACGCTATGGGTAGGCGCGCATAGGTGTTCATCAAATGCTCAGACATGGGACCATCCGCAAAATCAAACTTGCGATTATAGGGGAAACGAGGTGAAAAGGGGACGCGCTGCCCGGGAGTAATTAGAGGCGTAAGTCATAGGTTGGGCTGAATGAAATGAAGCCCAACATTCTACGCTCACCGATTGGGCTGCTCTGTTACCTATGTTCCCCAGCAGAACACAAAGCGAAGCTCAACCGTATGATCTCTTAACGCACAGCCATTCGGGAGATGGACGGAGGGAGATCGGCGCTCCCTCCGCCGCTTGTTATGTCTTCAGCCGAGGTTTTTCGCCACGAAATCCCAGTTCACGATCTTCCAGAAATTTTCGAGGAATTTCGGCCGGGCGTTACGGTAATCGATGTAGTAAGCGTGTTCCCAGACATCGCAGGTCAGCAGCGCGGTTTTGCCATCGGTCAGTGGCGTGCCAGCGTTTGAGGTGCTGACGAGCGCGAGCGAACCATCGGCATTTTTCACCAGCCAGGCCCAGCCTGAGCCAAAGGTGGTGATCGCGGTCTGCGCGAACTTGGTCTGGAATTCTTCGAAAGAACCGAAAGCCTTGTTGATCTCAGCAGCCAGCTTGCCGGTAGGTGCGCCGCCGCCGGCTGGCTTCAGGCAGTTCCAGAAGAAGCTGTGATTCCAGACTTGCGCAGCGTTATTGAACACGCCGCCACTCGATTTTTTTACGATGTCTTCGAGCGATAGATTCTCGAACTCGGTGCCTTTGATGAGCTTGTTGAGATTATCCACGTAGGTTTGATGATGCTTGCCATAGTGGAATTCCAGGGTCTCGGCTGACATGTGGGGCTCGAGCGCATTTTTTGCGTAAGGCAGTGCGGGTAGTTTGTGTTCCATGTTTCCTCCGTGTGTTCTTGCTTGGGTTCTTGCTCGGGAAAAGGTAAAGGGGCGCTTCCTCGGATACCTAGCCGCAAACCGGGGAAGCGCCCCTTCAGCATGCATTGAATTCTATGGCAGGCATGGGGGGCTTACAAGGACACGACCGACCATGAATTCCCTTTGCTTTATTGTTCCAATACAAGTTTTGCATCTGCTGTTGGGGTGGCGTGCTTGATTGCTGATTGAGCTGCTCAACCATTACGCTTATGCTGCCGGCACAGCCGATTTTGGCGACAGCAAATGATGAGGGCAATGACGATGGATGTGATGGAAAGAATCAAGCAGCAGATCGAAGGCCACTCGATAGTGCTCTACATGAAGGGCACGCCGCAGGCTCCCCAGTGCGGTTTCTCCAACAATGCAGCGCGTGCGTTGCAAGCGTGCAAGGCGGAGTTTTTCTCCGTGGATGTGCTAAGCGATCCAGAGATCCGCCAGAATCTGCCGCGTTATGCCAATTGGCCAACCTTCCCGCAGCTCTACATCAAAGGCGAACTGATCGGCGGCTCCGACATCATTCTGGAGCTGTATCAGAGCGGTGAATTGCAGAAAATGGTGAGTGCAGCTTGAATCAGGGTTGAGTTTGCCTGATCGTTGAGCACCCGAAGTGTGGTGACCAGCGGCGCCCGCTACTGTTTTTCAGGACGCGGAGCCGCTGCGCGCCAACGGCTCTGAAAAACAGTAGCGGCACCGCTTCAGAGCATTTGCGATTTCATTGGGAAAAAGCTTATCTCCTCGTAATTCATAGGTTGGGCTGAGCAACGCGAAGCCCAACACTGCGCACTTTCCACGTTGGGCTTCATTTCATTCAGCCCAACCTATGAAAAACCCTGATTTCGTCATTGCGAGGGGCGTCAGCCCCGCGGCAATTCAGACAGCCACATGGACTCCTTCGGCTTCGCCTCGCAGTGACGGAGGGTTTTTCAGACCGCCCTTAAGTGTGGCTCCGCCTCAAAGCTTCCTTTCCCAACTATCCCAGCGATTGACGATGGCGCAGAACAGCGCTGCGGTGATTTCGGCGTCGTAAATTGCCGAGTGCGCTTCATTCGCGTCCCAGGCGATGCCTGCGGCTTTGACGGCGCGGGCGAGTACGGTTTGGCCATAGGCGAGGCCAGCGAGGGTTGCGGTGTCGAAGCTGCTGAAAGGGTGAAACGGATTGTGCCTGAGGCCGGTGCGTTCGGCGGCGGCGTTGATGCTGCCGAGATCGAGCTGCGGATTGTGTCCGACTAAGATCGCACGTGAGCAGCCACTTGCTTTCACTGCGCGGCGAATCGGTGCGAACAAACGGCTGAGCGCTTCACTTTCTTCTACTGCGCCGCGAAAAGGATGCCACGGATCGGTGATGCCGTTGAACTCCAGCGCTCTCGGATCAAGATTTGCGCCGGCAAAAGGCAGCACGTGTTCGGCGAGTGTTTCTACCGGCCGCAGGATGCCATCGGCATCGAAGTCGACGAGGACCGCGGCGACCTCGAGCAAGGCGTCGGTGCGCGGATCAAAGCCGCCAGTTTCGACATCGACCACTACGGGTAGATAGCCGCGAAAACGCGTCGCCATGGGTGGCGTTTGATTCATTGCCTGTATCCTTTTCTGCTGATATTGCGGGTGTCGATCGCACTCTTCATGCGTTTTCTTCCGCAATTTCTTCGTCGCGGAATGAGCGTGGATCGATACCGAGCTTGCGCATATCCGAGCCAGCTCTCCGGTGGTCAGCGTCAGCGTATTGCGCTTGCCGTTGAATCCAAAGTGCTGCTGCTCGATGAGCCGTTTGGTGCGCTCGATGCCAATCAGTCTTACGCCGCCGTAGCTCGCATACCAATCCGCAGCCCGGTCGTTTTTGGCGTCGATGATCAGAATCAAGCCACCGACCGAGGTAGCAGCCAAGATCGCACGCCGCGCCGCAGCGCCCAGAAGCTGACCGCCAAGCCTTTGTCCCTGCACGCTGCGATCCGTTGCTAGCCGTGCAAGGCGAAAGCCCCCCTATGTCATGCCGTGGCAGCCCCTTGAGTAATTCATTCGGCACTTGTTCGTAATCGAGTTGTGCAGGCGTGATGCTGTAGAAGCCAAGAATTTTTCCAGGCTTGGCGTCATCCATCGCGCAAAATGTTTTGGCGCTACCGCTTTCATGCGACTGACGGGCGTATTTGACCAGGAACTCGTTGAGGTCGGCATTGCCGCAATCGAAGCCCTTGCGATCATGCGATTTGCTGATGGGCTCCTCGTGCCATGCAGGAATGGTCATTTAAGGATGGGCATTGCCGCCAGTGCAGCCCTCAGCCTGGCATTGGGTGCGGGCGGGTTCTCGATCAAGTCGAGAATCTTCTGGTGGTCGCGCCCCGACAGCGAGATCCACTCCGCTTCGGCGATCACGGCATCGGCCTCACGCAACGCAGCCTGCGTCACGAAATTCGTCATGTCGGTATGACGTAGCGAGGCTGCCCGCGCAATGCGCGACTTGGTCTCGCGCGAAACGCGCAGGCTCATCCTGTTACTGCCTGGGATGGCAGGGCGGGGCATGGCATTCTCCTGAATGTGTACGCCTTCAAATTGTACGCGCCCATCTTCGTCTTGACAGTTTGTACGCCTTTGAGGTGTACAAAATTGTTCGCTGCCATCTCTATTAATCCGGGTTGCCCGCCGTTCCCATTTTGTTTGCTGCCCGCGCGACTTTCCCTTGCCGCGCTCACGTTATTGCTGATCTGATGAGGAAGATACGGTGGATTCATTTCGATTCCATATCGCTGGCCGTAGTGCGCTGATGTTTAAGGTTGGGCTGAACGCGAATGCCAAGACCGTCTATGATTCAACACACGGTTGTTTTGCAGAGGCGGTGCGCATTACGTGAGCGCAGTCAGGAGGACTGCGCTGTAACGAGTTCCCAACTTATTTCGCCGCCTGCGCGCAGCGGTATGAGCTCTCCGCTGCCGAGTGCGTAGCGCTCTGGCACTGTCCATGTACTGCGGCGTAGCGCGATGCGTTCCTGGTTGCGCGCTAGGCGATAGAAATCTGCGCCGAAGTGGCTGGCGAAGCCTTCGAGTCGATCTAGTGCGCCGGCTTGTTCGAAAGCTTCAGTGTAGAGTTCGATGGCGGCGTGTGCGCTGTAGATGCCGGCGCAGCCGCAGGCGGCTTCTTTG
>JAITWN010000061.1 GCA_031285245.1 Chromatiales bacterium
TGAGCGCGCAGACGCCACCACGCCGTGATTACATCGTCGTCGAAGGACCGATCGGCGTTGGCAAGACGAGTCTCGCACGTCGTCTCGCGGCAACTTTCGGTACGGATCTGCTGCTTGAAGGCGCGGACGAAAATCCTTTTCTCGAACGCTTTTATCGCAATCCACGCGAAGGCGCGCTGCCAGTGCAGCTCTTCTTTCTGTTTCAGCGCGCGCGTCAGTTGCAGGCGCTGCGCCAGGGCGATATTTTCCGGCGCGTGCGGGTGGCGGATTTTCTCATGGAAAAAGATCGCTTGTTTGCCGGGCTTACGCTCGATGACGAAGAGCTCAAGCTCTACGAACAGGTCTATGAGCAGATGACGATTGATGTGCCAACGCCTGATCTGGTGATCTATCTGCAAGCACCGATTGAGGTGTTGCGCACGCGCATTCGCGCACGTGGCATTGCGCATGAGCAGTTCATCGATGATGCTTACTTAGAAAGAGTGGTGGATGGTTACGCGCGCATGTTCCATTACTACGATGCTGCGCCGCTCTTGATCGTCAATGCCGCGGGTATCGATCCGCTGCACAGCGAGGAAGATTACGATGCGCTGCTCGCGCGCATTCGCAGCATCAGCAATGGTCGCCACTATTTCAACCCTGTGCCTGCCGCGGCATTGTAGTCGGCGAGGTAAACGATATGGAACAATCCGCTAACGACAGTTCCCTGATCACGCTTTCTGCGCTGCGCGCGATGAAAGAGCGCAGTGAAAAAATCGCGTGCCTTACCGCATATGACGCAAGTTTTGCTGCGGTGCTCTCCGATGCGGGCGTTGAAGTGCTGCTGGTCGGTGATTCTCTTGGCATGGTGTTGCAAGGTCATGCGACAACGCTGCCAGTGACGCTTGAAGCGATGGCGTATCACACTGGCTGTGTGTCGCGCGCGCGGCGTCGCGCGTTGATCATGAGCGATATGCCTTTCATGAGTGATGCAACGCCGCTGCGCGCGCTCGATAGCGCGGCAGCGTTGATGCGCGAAGGCGCGCAGGTGGTGAAGATCGAAGGCGGGCGCGTCATGCTTGAAATGGTGCGCACGCTCGCTGAGCGCGGCATTCCTGTCTGCGCGCATCTTGGGTTGTTGCCGCAGTCGGTGCATAAGCGCGGCTATCGCGTGCAAGGACGCGATCCCGCGGTGGCCTCGACAATGATGGAAGATGCGCGCCTGCTTGAAGGTGCTGGCGCCGATCTGCTGCTGCTCGAATCGGTGCCGGCAGCGCTCGCGCAGCGCATCACTGCAGCTGCTAGCGTGCCCGTGATCGGTATCGGCGCGGGCGCGGCCTGCGATGGTCAGGTGCTGGTGCTGCATGATCTGCTCGGTGTGTCGCCGCGTCAGCCGCGTTTTGCCACAGATTTTCTCACAGGCAACAGTGGCGGCATCGCCGCTGCGGTAGCGTCTTACGTGCGCGCAGTGAAAGACGGCAGCTTCCCTGCGGCTGCGCATAGCTTCGAGTGATGCGCACCGTTCATCGCGCGGTGGAGCTGCGCGCCATCATTCAGCAGTGGCGCGCGGCGGGCGAAGCCATTGCGTTTGTGCCCACCATGGGTGATCTGCATGCGGGTCATCTGGCGCTCATTGCGGAGGCGCGTCGGCATGCCGCGCGCGTCGTCATCAGCATTTTCGTCAATCCACTACAGTTCAACGATGCCGCGGATTTTGCGGCCTATCCGCGCAGCCTTGAGCGCGATGTTGCTGTGCTTGCAGCGAGCGGTGGCGATCTGCTCTTTGCGCCAGATGCGCGCGAAATCTATCCGCATGGCATGGAAACCGGCACGCGCATCGAAGTGCCGGTGTTGGCGCAGGAGCTCTGTGGCGCGTTTCGCCCTGGGCATTTCACCGGCGTTGCTACCGTGGTGGCGATTCTCTTCAATCTGGTGCGGCCGGATATTGCGATCTTCGGCGAAAAGGATTATCAGCAGCTGCTCATCGTGCGCCGCATGAGTGAGGATCTGCGCCTTGATGTCGATGTGCGCGGCATGCCGACGGTGCGCGAAGCTGATGGGCTTGCGATGAGTTCGCGTAACCGTTATCTGAGCGCCGAAGAGCGCGGGCGCGCGCCCGTGATTTACCGCACGCTCGAAATACTACGCGCGCGTCTGCTGGCGAGTGAAGAGAATTACGCAGCGCTCGAAGCTTGGGGGATGGCAGCGCTCTTTGCTGCGGGTTTGCGGCCGGAATATGTTGCGGTGCGACGCGCGCAGGATTTGCAGGCGCCGAATCCTGCGGATCGACAGTTGCGTTTGCTCGTTGCTGCCTGGCTTGGCAGCGCGCGGTTGATCGATAATCTCGCCGTCGATTGCTAGTAGTACCTATTTTCAGGACACGGAGCCGCTGCGCGCCAACGGTCCTGAAAAAGCGTAACGGTCACCGCCGGTCACCGGTTCGCAGAGGCCTCGCCTGCGGGAGAGGAGTAGGCGAGAGGGCAGGCGCTCTTAGCCGGTATTGCGCATGCCAGCCGCGATAGCGTTGATGGAGCGCAGCAGCGGATCGAGCCAGGTGTCTTTCTCGGCCTGTGAAAGATTCGGATCACGGCGGCGTTGCAGCAGCATGACTTGAATGTGATTCAGCGGGTCGAGATATGGATTACGCCGATGCAGAGACAGCGCGAGCGCCGGGTTGTCATCGAGCAGGTGACGAATGCCTGAGGCGCGCACGGTCGACTGCTTGGTGCGCTCGTATTCACCTTCCACTTCACCAAAAATCTGCTTGGCAAGCTTACGGTCGCTACATAGCGCGGCGTATTCGCGCGCGATATCCATATTAGCTTTGAACAGCGACATCTGCGTATTGCTGAGCAATGCGCGAAAGAACGGCCACTCTTCGTACATGGCGCGCAGCTCTTCGATGCCGTGCGGATTCTGCTTGCACCAGCGTTCGAGCGCTGTGCCGATGCCATACCAGGCCGGCAGGGTGTGACGCGACTGCGCCCAGCCAAACACCCAGGGAATGGCGCGAATCGAATTCTTGCTGCGATCCTTGCGCCGGTGGCTTGGGCGCGAGCCGATGTTGAGTAGGCCGATCTCGGTGACTGGTGTTGCTTCATAGAAATAATCGATGAAGTTCGGCGTGTGATCGACCAGATCGCGATAAGCGGCTTCGCCCCACGAGGCGAGCTGCGCCATCGTTGTCATATGGCCGTTATCGATGGCGGGCACGCTCGCGACCAGACTTTTGCTCGCTTTGAGGAGGCCCGTGATACCAACGCTGAGCTCATACACCGCGGTTTCGCGGTGGCTGTATTTGTAGGAGACCATCTCTCCTTGCTCAGTGAATTTGATGCGCCCCTGCACGGTGCCAGGTGGCTGCGACAGGATCGCTTCGTGCGTCGGGCCACCACCGCGACCGATGGTGCCGCCGCGGCCGTGGAAAAGCTCGTAGCCGATGCCGCGATCGCTGGTGATGCGCGAGACTGTGAGCTGAGCCTGATACAGCGCCCATGCTGATGCGAGGATGCCGCCATCCTTACAGGAGTCGGAATAGCCGAGCATGATTTCCTGCACGTTGCCGTAGGCGCGCAGCAAGCGGGCGTAGATGTCGCAGTCGAGCAGACCGCTCATTACGGGCTCGATGCGTTGCAGGTCATCGATGGTTTCGAACAGCGGCGAGACGCGTAGATGGCAATACCATTCGTCTCCAGCGCCGCGGCCGATGAGGCCGGCCTGGCGACCGAGGAACATCACTTCCATGACGTGGCTTGCCGAGTGTGTCATCGAGATGACGTAGCTGCTGAAGCATTCTGAGCTGACTTCTTTGCGCATGCGCGCCATCACTTCGAATACGGCAACCGTTTCGCGCGTCGGCGCTGACAGTGCGGCGTGATCGAGAATGATGGGCTCGCCTTCGATGTAACTCGATAGCAGCGCAAGACGCTCGCTTTCGCTCTTCGCACTGTAATCAACGCCAATGCTGGCGAATAGTTCGGTGACCGCATCGGTGTGACGCGAAGATTCCTGACGCACGTCGAGACGGGCGAGGAAGAAGCCGAAGGTTTCAACCAGGCGGATCAGATCTTTCAAACCGAGATCGGTAACGGCCTGATCGCCGTGCGAGATCAGCGAATCGCGAATGCGATAGAGCTCGGCGAGCAAATCAGCGGCCGAAGCATAAGCGGCAGGCGAGGGTTGCACGATTTCGCCCGCACATTGACGGCGCAGCGTGTCGAGCATTTCCTGCAAGCGATAGAGCACGATGTAGAGCTTGCGCCGGTAGGGCTCCTGGCGGAAGCGTTCACGCTCGCCGAGCGCTTTTTCCGCGAAGGGTTCATCGGCGTTGAGGCCGGCCATGAATTCTGGTGTCGGCGTGCACATGCGCAGCGAGTGCGTCAGCTCATGGCTGAGCTCGGTGATGCGTGGCAGATATTCCTTGAGCACGGCGATGGCGTGCATACGTACCGCCATGGCGGTGACTTCTGGCGTGACATTGGGGTTGCCGTCACGATCGCCACCGACCCAGGAGCCAAAGCTCACGAAGCTTGGCACGGTGATCTGCGGCGCACTGTTGCCGTAGACGCGGGTGATGGCGTGCTCGAGCTCGCGATACATGATCGGGACAGCCTGAAACAGGCTGTCCTGGAAGTAATAGATGCAATGACGAATTTCACCGGCGACGTTCGGGCGATGCACGCGCACTTCGTCAGTCTTCCACAGCATCTGGATCTGCGCTTCGAGCAGGCGGATCAGACCTTCGCGCTCTTCTTTGGAAAGATGCGCGTCATCGAGCTGCTGACTGGTGAGGAAGATCCGCCGCATCGATTCCATGATGGTGTGGCGTTTCGACTCGGTTGGATGCGCGGTGATGACCGGGTTGTAATGCAAGCGATCGAGCACGGCTTGAAGCTGCGCCGGTTCGATGCGTTGACGACGAAAGTCACGCAGCGCCTGCTCGAAGGAGCCTGTCCAGAGAGCCTTGCCAGCGCGCGCTTTGGCGCGGCGCAGCTGATGCTGATGGGCTTCTTCGGCGAGATTGACCAGGCTGAAGTAAATGCTGAAGGCACGCACCACATGCGTGATGGTGTCGGCATCGAGCGTGCGGATGAGACGGCTGAGCTTGTTGCGTAGCGGTTTGGAATCTTCGCTGTGCAACTGGATGTAGCCTTTACGCAGCGTTTCCACCGCATCGAGCACGCGTCCGCCGGCCTGCGCCTGCAAGACGTTGCCGAGCAGACTGCCGAGCAACTTGACGCGAGCGCGCAGCTTTTTGTCGTCAGCGTCTGAGATTTTGCTCGTGGTTTTCACGGGGGTACGGCTGGCGAGCCGGGTGCCGGTCTTGCGGCGGGTTTTCGCTGCCGCGGTGCGAGTGGTCTTATTCATAGCGGCGGCATTATAGCCGATCGCAGCGCGGGTTACGCGCAGGTTTGGATGGCTTGGCGATAGAGGCTGAGGTACTGCTGGGCACTGCGGCGCCAGCTGAAGTCCTGCTGCATGCCCTGGAAGGTAAGCAGTTTCCACATCCGGGGGGATGCGTAGCTGGCGAGCGCGCGGGTGAGCGCGGAGGCGAGCGCGGCGGGGCTCGGTTCATTGAAGACAAAGCCGGTAGCAACGCCCGCACGTAGCGCCTCTGGCGTGGCGTCGACCACGGTGTTGACGAGGCCGCCGGTGCGATGGACCACAGGCACAGTGCCGTAGCGCAGGCTGTAGATCTGATTGAGCCCGCAGGGCTCGAAGCGCGAGGGCATGACGAAGATGTCGGCGCCAGCTTCGATCTGGTGCGCGAGTTCTTCGCTGTAGCCGAACTGCGCGGCGACGCGGCCTGGATGGGCGCGAGCGGCAGCGCGCAAACGCTCCTCGAGCGCCGGGTCACCGCTGCCGAGCACGGCGAGCTGCAGATCATGAGTGCGCAGCAGTTCGGGTAGGGCATCGAGGAGCAGATCGAAACCTTTCTGCTCGACCAGCCTTCCAATCATGCCGAGGAGCGGTACGGACGCATTCTGCGCCAGCCCCATGCGTGCTTGCAAGGCAGTCTTGTTGCGCTGCTTGTCGGCAAAGTTGTAGGTGTTGTAGGGGTATGGGATGTAGGCATCACGCGTCGGGTTCCACTGGCGATAATCGGCGCCATTTAAAATGCCGACGAGGCGATCGCCGCGATGGCGCAGTAGCTCTTCAAGGCCATAACCGAATTGCGGCGTGGTGATTTCTTTCGCATATTGCGGACTGACCGTGCTCAGCATATCGCTGTAGACGAGGCCGCCCTTGATGAAGGAGAAATTGCCGAAGTACTCCATGCCGTGCATCGACCACAGATCCTGCGGCAGCGCGAGTGACTGAAACGTTTCCCAGGAAAAAAGGCCTTGATACGACAGATTGTGAATGGTGAAGACCGTTGCCGGGCGCGGCGTGCGACGCGACAGCAGTGCGGGCACGAGTCCACTTTGCCAGTCGTTGCAATGCACCACGGTGGGTTGCCAATCGAGACCGGCTTCGCCTTGCGCAACCGCTACCGCGACGCGCGAAAAGAGCGCGAAACGTTGTGCATTGTCGGGCCAGTCACCACCGCCGGTCGGGCCGTAAGGTCCGCCATCGCGATCGAAGTGCGCTGGTGAATCGACCAGCCAGACACGAACCGAGCTTCCTGGCAGCCGCGTTTCAAGCAGCCGCACGGGTGCATCTGCCTGCTCGATGTCGAGGACGGCGATTTCTTTTACGTCCTGCATGACGCTCTGTATGCGCGCGAGAGCTGATTTATAGGCTGGAATCATGATGCGCACATCGCAGCGCAAGGCTTTCAGCGCAACCGGCAGCGCGCCGGCAACATCAGCAAGGCCGCCGGTCTTGACGAGCGGGTGCGCTTCACTCGAAACGAACAGGACGCGAGGATTACTCATGCTTTCATGGTGGGGGCTGGTGTAAGCTTAACAAGTCGCCGTCCGGGGTCGATAAGGCCAGGGGTTGTTTTTTTCTCTCGCAGATGCATGCAACGTGCGCAGAGGCGGGCGAAGCGAATGAATCTGGGATTCACTTAAGAACGGCGGTTTTCTTTATCCCATATATCACCGGAGACTTCAACAAGCCTCCGCGAGTGCAACCAGTGCAAAGGTAGCCTGATTCATGAAACTTGGAATGATTGGCCTTGGCAAAATGGGCGGCAACATGGTTCGTCGCCTGCGTCGTGCCGGCATCGAGGTAGTGGGTTACAGCCCTGACGAGGAAAGCCGGCAGCAGCTTGCCGACGAGGTCGGCATGGTGCCTGCGCCGAACGTCACTGGCACGGTGAAACGACTGACTGGCCCGCGCATCGTGTGGGTGATGGTGCCGGCCGGCTCAGCCACTGATAAGGTCATCAAAGAACTCGAAGGCCGTCTTGAGAATGGCGACATCGTCATTGATGGCGGTAATTCCAGTTACAAAGACACGCAGCGCCGCGGTGCCATGCTCGCGCAGTCCGGCATTGGCTTGGTCGATGTCGGTACCTCGGGCGGCATCTGGGGCTTGGAGAATGGCTACTGTCTGATGGTCGGTGGCGAAAAAAATCACGTGCAGCAGATCGAGCCTATTTTGCAGGCACTTGCGCCTGAGAACGGCTGGCTGCATGTGGGGCCGCGTGGTTCCGGTCACTACGTCAAGATGATTCATAACGCCATCGAATACGGCATGATGCAGGCCTATGCCGAAGGCTTCGCGCTGCTGCATGGCAAGAAAGATTACGCTTTCGATACCGCTGCCATCGCTGAAGTCTGGCGTCACGGCTCGGTGGTGCGCAGTTGGTTGCTCGATCTGTCTGCCGAGATTTTGCAAAAGAACGGCAGACTGGAAGGCGTGGGCGAAGTGGTCAGCGATTCCGGCGAAGGACGCTGGGCGGCTGCGGAAGCCATCAGCCAAGGCGTACCCGCGCCGGTGCTGAGCATGGCGCTGCAAATGCGCTTTGCCAGTCAGCAGGAAGGCAGCTACTCCAACCGCATGCTGAACGTGATGCGCAACGCTTTTGGCGGTCACCCGATTGACCCGAAGAAGGCGGGCGAGGGGCGCTGATGGAGCCGTGCACGCTGGTGATCTTCGGCGCGACGGGCAATCTCGCCCGCATCAAGCTGATGCCGGCGCTGTTTTCCCTCGACACCGAGGGGCGCCTGCCGCCTGAGATGACGGTGATCTCTTTCGCGCGCGGCGAGAAGAGTCGCGAGCAATGGCTCGACGACATCGCCGGTATGCTGCGGGAAAAGAAACCTCAGGGCGTCGAGGACAGCGCGCTGCAACGTTTTTGCGCACGCCATCATTACCAGCACGGTGATCTTTCCGATGCCTCTGCCATGCAGCGCCTGGCGCACAGCCTCAGCGCTGCGGGCATGCCGCAGAACATCATCTTCTACCTGGCGGTTCCGCCAGCGGAGTTCGGCGCCACCATCGAGAATCTGAGCGCGGCGGGGCTGCTCGAGCAGAGCAGCGGCTGGCGGCGCGTAGTGATCGAAAAGCCTTTCGGCTATGACCTCCTCAGCGCGCGCATGTTGCAGCAGAGTCTGCTGCGCCACCTTGCCGAAGATCAGATCTATCGCATCGATCACTATCTCGGCAAGGCAACGGTGCAGAACATCCTGGTGTTTCGCTTCGCCAATCTGATGCTTGAGCCGCTGTGGAATCGCAATTACATCGATCACGTGCAGATCACGCATTCCGAGACGCAGGGCATCGCGGGTCGCGCCGGCTATTACGAAAGCGCAGGCGCATTGCGCGACATGTTGCAGAGCCATTTGATGCAGCTTCTCGCGCTGGTAGCGATGGAGCCGCCAGCGATGATGGATGCTGAATCGCTGCGCGATGAAAAAGTGAAAGTGCTGAAATCGATTCGCCCGATTGCGCAGAGCGCCGTGCATGCACACGCGTTTCGCGGGCAATACGGACCGGGAAAAATCGGCGGACAGATGGTGCCTGGCTATGGTGAGGAGCCGGGCGTTGCGGAAAATAGCGTCACCGAGACGTATGCCGCGCTCAAGCTCTATGTCGATAACTGGCGCTGGCGTGGTGTGCCGTTTTATTTGCGCACCGGCAAGCGCATGGCCGAGGCGGCCTCGGCGGTTACCATCCGCTTCAAGGAGCCGCCGCATCATTTGTTTCGTAACACGCATCTTGAGCGTATGTCGCCGAATTGGCTGCTGATGGGCATCCAGCCTGCGGAATGTCTGAAGCTCGAAATCCAGGTCAAAGTACATGGCCTCGAGATGCGCACGCGCACTATCAGCCTCGATGCTAGTTACCGTTCGCGTGGTGAGAAAGAGACCGATGCTTACGAAGAGCTACTGCTCGATGTCATGACCGGTGATCAATCTCTGTTCCTGCGTTACGATGAGGTCGAGTGGGCGTGGCGGGTCGTTGATCCGGTGTTGATGGTGTGGTCTATGGAGCGTGACTACATCAGCACTTATCCAGCCGGGAGCTGGGGGCCGCGCGGGACGCATCGTTTGTTCGATCGTGAAGACCAATTTTGGCGACACAGTCTTGGCCTTGAAGGTTCGGACGTAGCCGCGGAGTCCTATTGAAATGCCAAATCCGAGCACGCTGCCCGCATGGAACGCTCTGCGCGATCATTACAGCCAGGTTGCCGGCCTGCATTTGCGGGATCTGTTTCGTGACGACCCGGGTCGTTTCGAGCGCTATTCGCTGCGCTTCGAAGACATGTTCGTCGATTATTCCAAAAATCGCGTTACCGCCGCGACTTTCCGCCTGCTGCTCGATCTCGCCGCGCAGGCGGGATTGCGCGGTGGCATCGAGGCTATGTTCTCCGGCCAGCCCATCAACAGCACCGAAGGCCGCGCCGTGCTGCACACGGCGCTGCGTAATCGTTCGAAGCGACCGGTCATGGTCGATGGCGAAGATGTCATGCCCGCGGTGCGCGCGGTGCAGGCGAAGATGCGCAGCTTCAGCAACGTGGTGCGCAGCGGCGCATGGAAAGGCTATAGCGGCAAGGCAATCACCGATGTCGTCAACATCGGCATCGGCGGTTCTGATCTCGGCCCGGCGATGGCAACGCTCGCGCTCGCGCCTTATGTGCGCCCGGGCCTGCGCATGCATTACGTCTCCAATGTCGATGGCACGCATATCGTCGAGACATTGAAGAAGTGCTCGCCTGAGACGACGCTCTTCATCGTGTCATCGAAGTCTTTCACCACGCAGGAAACGCTGCTCAACGCGCATACTGCGCGCTCTTGGCTGGTGGAGATGAGTGGCAGTGAGAGTGCGGTGGCGCGCCATTTCGTCGCGGTCTCGACCAATGCTCGCGCTGTTTCGGCTTTCGGCATCGACACCGCCAACATGTTTGAATTCTGGGACTGGGTCGGTGGCCGCTATTCGTTGTGGAGCGCGATTGGTTTGCCGCTCGCCATCGCCATTGGCATGGATAACTACGAAGCGATGCTCGAAGGCGCGTATGCGATGGATGAGCATTTTCGCACCGAGCCTTTCGCCGCTAATTTGCCGGTGCTGCTCGGTTTGCTCGGCGTCTGGTACAGCAATTTCTTCGGCGCCGCTAGCCATGCGGTGCTGCCTTATGACCAGTATTTACAGCGCTTGCCGGCGTATCTCCAGCAGCTCGACATGGAGAGCAACGGCAAGAGCGTCGATCGCGATGGCAAGCGCATCACGGACTACGATACCGGGCCGCTGATCTGGGGCGAGCCGGGCACCAATGGCCAGCACGCGTTCTACCAGATGATTCATCAGGGCACGCGTTTGATGCCGTCGGATTTCATCGCGCCGCTGCATTCGCACAACCCGGTGGGTCGTCATCACGAAGTGCTGCTTGCTAACTTCCTCGCGCAGCCCGAGGCGCTCGCCATTGGACGCAACGCGGAAGAAGTGCGCGCGGAGATGAAAGCAGCAGGTATCGCGCCCGAGCTCATCGAGCGTGACTTTGAACACCGCGTGTTCGAAGGCAATCGCCCGACCAATGTCATCGTGCTTGATCGTGTCACGCCGCGTTCGTTCGGCTCGCTGATCGCGATGTATGAGCACAAAGTGTTCGTGCAAGGCATCATCTGGAACATCAACTCCTTCGACCAATGGGGCGTTGAGCTCGGCAAGAAACTCGCGCAGACGATCTTGCAGGAGTTCGGGCAGAGTGGGGCGGTGACTGGTCATGATGCTTCCATCCGCGGACTCATCGAGTACGTAAAAGCGCGGCGCAATGCGCATAGCGCTGGGGATTGAATACCAGGGCGCAGCGTTCTGCGGCTGGCAGTCCCAGAGTGGCGTGCGCACAGTGCAAGACTGCGTGGAGCGCGCGCTCGCTGTGGTCGCCAATGCTCCAGTGCGCACGATCTGCGCCGGGCGCACTGATACCGGTGTTCATGCTTTCAATCAGGTAGTTCACTTCGATCCACCCACCGCGCGCGCGCCGCGCGCCTGGGTGTTCGGCGCTAACGCACATTTACCGCCTGATATCGCCGTGCGCTGGGCGCTACCAGTGATCGATGATTTTCACGCGCGCTTTTCCGCGCTACGCAGGCATTACCGCTACATCATCCTCGATTCACGCACGCGCCCAGCAGTGATGGCGGGCAGAGTGTCGTGGTCGTTTCGCGCACTCGATGAATTGCGCATGCGTGAAGCTGCGGCTCACCTGATTGGAGAGCACGATTTTTCATCGTTCCGTTCCTACGCCTGCCAGGCCAATCATCCAGTGCGCACCGTCTATCGACTCGATGTGACTCGCCATGGCGATCTCATCATGCTCGATGTGGTGGCTAACGCATTTCTGCATCACATGGTGCGCAATATCGCTGGCGTGTTGATGGAGATCGGCAGCGGTCGTCAGCCAGTCGAATGGTCACGCACAGTGCTCGAAGCGCGCGACCGCGTGCGTGGTGGTGTTACCGCGCCGCCGGAAGGTTTGTATCTAGTGAGGGTTGAATATCCACCGGAATATGGTGTGCGCTATGAGCCTGAAACACTGGTCATGTTATAGGTTGGGCTGAACGCAAGTGAAGCCCAACGTTGAAGCACCGGATGTTGGGCTACGATACTGGGGGCGAGAGAGAGTGCGTGTGTTTGAGGCTGCCCCCGCCAACGGTCTGGCCACAGACCAATCCGAATTCGCCTATCATGGGCTAGGCGCACCTGCCGAAAAATTAAGAAAACGCTAATTTTGAAAAGGTAGAATCCCCGCCTGGTCGTTCTAAGGAGTAAATATGCTTTTGCCATCTGTGCCACGCATCGGGTGCGTGCTGCTTGCGCTTGGCCTGTTAATGAGCGTGGGTGCGGCGCACGCTGCCGACATTCGTCTCGATGCCGCGCAAGTGCAGCGCCTCGGCATTGCGGTTGAAATCGCGCAGGCCGCAGAGCACATTCCGCTCGACAGATTGCCCGCTGACATCATCGCGCCGCTGGAAACTAGTCGCACGATTAGCGCGCCGTTTGCGGGCGTGGTGTCCAGTGTAGCCGTGGATGAAGGTGCGACGGTGAAGGCAGGTGCAGTGCTGGCGCAGGTGCAAAGCCGCGATTTTCTCGCCGCGCAGGCAGACTTGCGGCGCAGTAGCAGCGATGCCGCGCTGGCGAAGAGTCAGGCGGAGCGCGATGCGGCATTACTCGCAGAAGGTATTATCTCGCGTTCGCGTGCCGATGAAAGCCGCGCGCGCGCCACCGAGGCGCAGGTGCATTTTGAGCAAGCGCGCGAAGCGATGGCGGGTATTCAGTCTGCTCGCGACAATGGTTCCGGTGAATATGAGCTGCGCGCGCCGATTACCGGTCGCGTGTTGCATCGCTCGATTGCGCCTGGCCAGGTGGTCGATTCGTTTGATGCAGCGTTTGTGCTCGCCGCTGATGCGCGTGTGGATGTGCAATTTCAGGTGCCAGTAACGGAGCGCGCGGCGCTGACAACGGGGCTGGTCATCGAGATGGAAGATGGCGCGCAGGGTCGCGTGATCAGCGTGGGCGCGGCGAGCGATCCGCTCAGTCAAAGTTTGCGCTTGCGTGCGCAGTTGCCCGCATCAGCGCATTGGCGTGTGGGTGAACGTACCACCGTTCGTTTACTGCTGTCCGCGCCTGCCGGTGCGGTGCGCGTGCCGTTGACGGCAGTGCTGGCCGATGGCGCTCGCTCGCTGGTCTTCGTTGCTACGCCGGAGAATGGCGGAGTGCAGTATCGCGCGGTGCCGGTCGAGCGGCTCGGCGCCAATGCGCGCGAGGCGGTGGTGCGTGGCGCATTGAAAGCGGGCGAGATGATCGTCGCGCGCGGTGCCAGCGCGCTCAAACCGCTGATGGAGCCGTGAGGCGAGCATGCTCGGTCGCCTGATCCAGTTCTCGCTGGCGCAACGCCTGCTGATTCTCGTTGGCGCGGCTGTGCTCATGGTGGGGGGCACACTGGCGTTTCGCGCATTGCCGATCGACGCTTATCCTGACATCGCGCCGACACAGGTCAAGCTGATTCTGAAAGCGCCCGGCATGACGCCGGAGGAAATCGAATCGCGCGTGATTCAGCCGCTGGAGATGGAATTGCTGGGGCTGCCGCGTACCGCGATATTGCGCTCGACTGCCTACTATTCACTGGCCGACATTACCATCGACTTCACCGAAGGTACCGACATTTACTGGGCGCGGCAACAGGTCAGCGAGCGGTATACCAATGTGCTACCAGAGCTGCCTACCAGACTCAGCGGCGGACTCGCGCCGATTTCAACGCCGCTGTCAGACATGTTGATGTTCACTATTGAAGGCAGTGATCTTAGTCTGGCCGAGCGCCGCACACTGCTTGACTGGACACTGCGCCCGGCGCTGCTCACGATTCCCGGCGTCGCCGACGTGAATGCGCTCGGCGGCGAAGTCGCAAGCTTCACTGTGATTCCCGATCGCGCGCGGCTGGCGGCGGCGGGCATTTCACTCAGCCAGCTCGCCGACGCCGTGCAGCGTAACAATCGCAACGATGGCGCGGGGCGTCTCGAGGCGGGCGAACTGGCGCTGATCGTGCGCAGCGAAGGCGCTGCGCACAGCGTGGAAGATCTGAGCAACATCGTGTTGATCAGCGAGCTTGGTGGACATGTGCTGCGCGTGCGCGATGTGGCCGAGGTGCGCATGGATGCGCTCACGCGCTATGGCGCGGTCACGCGCGATGGTGAGGGCGAGGCGGTCGAAGGCATCGTCGTCGCGCTGCGCGGAGCGGATGCCAATAATCTGGTAAAAGCAGCGCGTGCGCGACTGGCGGAGTTGCAATCCAGTTTGCCGCCCGGCGTGAAGATCGAGGTGTTTTATGATCGCAGCACGCTGATTCAACGTGCCGTTGGCACCGTGCAGGAAGCGTTGATCGCCGCGACGATTCTGGTGGTGCTGTTGCTGTTCGCTTTTCTCGGCGAAGTGCGCGCTGCGGTGGTAGTGGCGCTCATTTTGCCGTTTGCCGCGCTGTTCACATTTTTGCTGATGCACGCGATTGGCATGAGCGCTAACCTGATGAGCTTGGGCGGCCTCGCTATCGCTGTGGGGATGCTGATCGACGCGGCGGTGGTGGTGGTGGAAAACACCGTCAGCCGCCTCGATCCGCACGCAACGGGAGCCAGCCTGCCGCGTTTGCAGCGTGTTTACGATGCTGTGCGCGAAGTCAGCGTGCCGGTGGCCTCGGGCATATTCATCATCTGTCTGGTGTTCCTGCCGTTGCTTACGCTCGAAGGCCTGGAAGGAAAATTGTTTGCCCCGGTCGCGCTTACCATCGTATTCGCGCTTGCTGGTTCGCTGCTGCTCTCGCTTACGCTGGTGCCGGTGCTGGCGTCCTCACTGCTCAAGGAGCGTTCGCACGTGAGCCCGTGGTTGATGCGCCAGTGCGAGCGCCTGTATACGCCGCTGCTCAATGTGGCGCTGCGTCGCCCGCGCACGGTTGCTGTTGGCGTGAGCGCGGCTTTGCTGCTCGGTATCGCGGCGTATCTCAGCATCGGCAAAACTTTCATGCCGACGATGGACGAGGGCGATTTGCTGATGCAGATCGTCAAATTGCCTTCGGTGAATCTGGAAAATTCGCGCGACCGTGATCTCGTCCTGCAACGCGAGCTGCTCGCCAAGGTGCCGGAGGTGCGACATGCCATTGGGCGCCTAGGCGCCGATGAACTTGGTTTCGATCCGATGGGGCTGCACGATACCGATTTGTTCCTTGAGCTCAAACCCAAAGAGCAATGGCGCAAGCCCGACAAGGGATGGCTGGCCGATGAACTGCGCAAGGTGGCCGAGGAATTTCCCGGACTGGATCTGAGCTTTACCCAGCCGATTGAAATGCGCGTGTCGGAAATGCTCACCGGCAGTCGCGGCGATGTGGCGGTCAAAGTGTTCGGCCCGGATCTCGATATGCTCGCCGATCTTGGTACGCGCATCGCCGGTGTGGTCGAAAAAACGCGCGGCGCGCAGGATGTGATCGCGCCAACCTCCGAAGGGGTGCAGTATCTGAGAGTCGCCATCGACACGCAGGCCGCCGGACGCGCGGGACTCGCCGTCACCGATATACAAGACGAACTGCGCGTGCAGCTTGAAGGTGTGCCTGCTGGCGTAATCATCGAAGCCGGTCGCCGCGTACCGGTGCTGGTGCGCGGCGACGCCGGATTGCGCGGCGATGTAGATGCCTTCGCGCGGCTGCCGCTCACCACCCGGTCGAACAACAAAACCGCCATGCTGCCACTGAACCAGATTGCGCGGGTGGAAACTGTCACCGGCCCTGTGCGCGTCAATCACGAAAACGGCTCGCGCTTCGTGCTGATCCAAAGCGGCGTCAGCGGGCGCGATCTGGTTGGCTTTGTCGATGAGGCGCGCGCTGCGGTTGAAAGTGAAGTCACGCTGCCGCTTGGCTATCACATCGTCTGGGGTGGACAGTTTGAAAACCAGCAGCGCGCTGCTGCGCGTCTGGCAATGGTTGTGCCGGCGGCGCTGGCGATGATTTTTCTGGTGCTCTTCACTACTTTCGGTTCGGTGCGCCAGGCTTTGCTGATTTTAGGCAACGTACCGCTCGCATTGGTTGGCGGCATCGTTGCGTTATGGTTGAGCGGACAATATCTGTCGGTGCCTGCGTCGGTGGGTTTCATTGCGCTGCTCGGCATCGCCGTACTCAATGGGGTGGTGCTGATTTCCTGTTTCAACCAGTTGCGTGCACAAGGTCTGCCGCTCGATGAAGTCGTGCGCGAAGGTGCGCTGCGCCGTTTGCGTCCGGTGTTGATGACGGCCAGCATCACGGCGTTTGGGCTAGTGCCTTTGCTATTTGCCAGCG
Organism: Chromatiales bacterium; assembly: GCA_031285245.1. Classification (GTDB taxonomy): domain Bacteria; phylum Pseudomonadota; class Gammaproteobacteria; order SZUA-140; family SZUA-140; genus JAITWN01. The sequence continues at coordinate 16,187 of JAITWN010000061.1, forward strand.
GACCAGGTGCGGAAATCCAGCGGCCGCTGGCAATCGTCGTCATCGGCGGTTTGCTGACCTCGACCGTGCTCACGATGCTGGTATTGCCGTTGCTATACCGCCGCTTTGGTCTGGCGAAGGAGTCCTGATGTTATCTCTGTATCGCTGGCGCCAGCTGGGTTTCGTTGCTTTATGTGTGCAGACGTCCTTCGCCTGTGCGCAAAATTTTCTGCCGCCGTCGGAGCGCGTGCGCGATGCGATTGAAGCCTATGCCGAAGTGCGCGCCGCTAATGCTTCCATCGCACAGGCCGAGCAGCAGGCGCGTGAATTGGCGGCTGGGCCGAATGAATTTCAACTGAGTTTGTCGCCGACGTTCAGACGCACGACTGATCCGGAAATAGCAAATTCGAACGACACTCGCTTCACCGAATGGGAAGCGCAACTTTCGCGCACGATACGCTTGCCCGGCAAAGCCGCACTCGACCGCGAAACCGGCGCGCACATCGTTACAGCTGCCAAACTGCGCTTTGGCGATGCCGAGCATCAGGCGGCGCGCAATCTGCTCGCCGCATGGATGGGCTGGTTGCGCGCCGAAGCCGTGAGCGCCGCTGCGCAAACGCAATACGATACGCTCGCCCGCGAGCGCGACACCATTGCGCGCCGTTTAGCATTGGGAGATGCGGCTGCGCGTGAGCTCGATCAGATTGACGCGATGCAAGCCACGGTGCGTGCCCAGTTATTTCAGGCGAAATCAGATGTCGCAGCACAGCGCCTGATACTTGCGATGAATTTCCCGCAAATCACTGTCCCTGAGCGCGCACCGGAATTGCCTGATCCCGCGCCACTCGATGACACCCCCGAAAATTGGATAGATCGTATCATTTCCGGCAGCCATGAAATCGGCGTACTCACCGCAACCGCCGCGGAGCACGACACCATGGCGCGTCGCGCCGCTGCCAACCGTCTGCCTGATCCGACGGTTGGTATTCGCACCTTCAATGAATTTGGCGGCGCGGAAAAAGGCTGGGGTGTTGTCGTATCCGTCCCGATTGGCATGACACGCCGCGATGCAGAAGCTCGCAGCCAGTTCGCCGCCGCCAACATCGCGCGCAGCGAGACAGAAGCGATGCGCCGCGACATTACCAGCGAAGCAACACTCACTCTCGCTCGCGCGCAGCTTTCTCTGCAAATGTGGCAAGCCGCTCATGCCGCCCGCCTTGCCAATGCCACCAGTTTGTCGCGCCAGCACCGGGCGTATGAATTGGGAGAAATCAGTTTGGCGGAGCGCTTGCAAGTTGAGCGCTTGGATGCAGAAGCCGCATTAACTGAACTTCGCGCCCGCGTTGACGCGCACGAAGCGTTGTTGCGCGTGAAAGTGGATGGACATGCGATCTGGGATTGGGATTGATCGCCAGCAGAATCTGTAGCTGTGTTTGAGGATTGGTGGCCAGCGGCGCCCGTTCCTCTTTTTCAGGACGCGGAGCCGCTGCGCGCCAACGGCCTGATCACAGGCCTGAAGACAGACCTCAATGACACGTTCTCCGGAATTTGTCTGCCCCCCTATTTCCCGTGTATCTTTACGCGCTTATAAGCCTGCGGCGGCCTATGCGTACCCGTATCAAGATTTGCGGTATCACCCGTCCTCGGGACGGCCTGGCGGCGGCGCAGCAGGGTGCGGATGCGATCGGATTGGTGTTCCATCCGTTGAGCTCGCGCCGGGTTGATGTCGCGCGTGCAGCTGAGATCGTGGACGCACTACCGCCGTTCTGCGCGGTGGTGGCTTTGTTTGTCGATCCTGCGCCCGAGATAGTGCATGACGTGCTGGCCGCGGTGCCAATTGATCTCTTGCAGTTCCACGGCGAAGAGTCTGCCGAATTCTGTCGTGACTTCGGTGTGCCTTATATGAAGGCAGTGCACATGCGTCCGGGCGTTGACCTGATGGCGCAGGCGGCGCGCTATTCAGATGCCGCGGCGTTGCTGCTCGATACTTGGCACGAGAAGCTCGCGGGTGGTACGGGGGAGAGTTTTGCGTGGCAGCGCCTACCTGCCGGGCTCACGGTGCCGGTGATGCTTGCGGGTGGTTTGCATGCGGGCAATGTCGCTGAGGCGATACGGATCGTGCGGCCTTATGGGGTCGATGTCAGTAGCGGCGTTGAGGCGGCGCCAGGTATCAAGGATACGGTCAGCATCGGCGCTTTCATGCGCGCGGTGATGACAAGAGATGGTGAGGCGAATGATGGTTGATATTCAGGATAAGCGCAGTCGCAAGCGTGATGTGGCGCGCCTGCCCGATGAGCGTGGGCACTTCGGTATCTATGGCGGCATCTTTGTCGCCGAGACCTTGATGGGGCCGCTCGATGAGTTGCGCCTTGCTTACGAACGCTATCTTGCTGACCCTGAATTTCTCGCTGAACTCGATCAGGATCTGCAGCACTACGTCGGCCGGCCTTCACCGCTTTATTTCGCTGAGCGTCTCAGTCGCGAAAATGGCGGCGCGCGCATCTACCTCAAGCGTGAAGATCTCAATCATACCGGCGCGCACAAGGTCAACAACACCATCGGCCAGGCGCTCCTCGCGCGGCGCATGGGCAAGCGTCGCATCATTGCCGAGACTGGCGCTGGTCAGCACGGCGTTGCCACGGCAACGGTCGCGGCGCGTCTTGGCATGAAGTGCGTGGTGTACATGGGCGCTGATGACATCAAGCGCCAAGCGCTCAACGTCTATCGCATGCGTTTGCTCGGCGCTGAAGTGGTATCAGTGACTTCAGGATCGCGCACGCTCAAAGATGCGCTCAACGAAGCGATGCGTGATTGGGTCACCAACGTCGATGACACTTTCTACATCATCGGCACGGTCGCAGGTCCT
>JAITWN010000047.1 GCA_031285245.1 Chromatiales bacterium
CGGCCCCGGCCGCCGCGCCCCCACACGCCAGTCTAAAAATCCTGCGGACCACCGCTCCAAGCATCGCAATACATTTGAGAAAAAGAAAAAAACTTTCCAGAATCATCAACGGATCTTTCAAGGCACTGCACTGCACTCCAACGCTTGGTAACGCTAAATCAGTGCTGGCCCCTATTCCATAGCATCTGCGCTCACGGCAAGCTGTGCTGCGAATTGGCGGGCAGCCATCGTAACGATTGACGCATATCGCCAATAGCACCACCCAACGCAGTCCGTCGACGACCACGCCGTCGTCCCAGTCATCAACGAATCTCAGGACCAGACACATGCGGATCAGAAATTTTTTCCTGCCTCTGCTGCTGCTCCTCTCGATCGCCGTGAGCAGCGTGCATGCCGCCGACCCCGCCGACAACTTCCTCCTCGGCCCAGGCGATGTCATCAAAGCCACCGTCTTTGGCCACCCGGATCTTGCGACCGTAGCACGCATCGGTGAGGACGGAAAAATATCATTCCCCTTGATCGGTGATGTGCTGATCGGCGGACTCTCCAGCAGCGGCGCCGAAGCGAAAATCTCTGACCTGCTGCTTCAGCAGCACTACGTCACCGACGCCCAGGTCAGCCTGTTCGTTCAGCAGCGCCGGCAAACACTCGCCAACAGCGTGCTCATCCTTGGGCACATCGCGCACCCGGGAAAATATGCGCTCCAGGGTGTTGCTGATGAAGGCGTACAGACGCTCATCGATCTGATTGCAGTAGCTGGCGGCACCAGCGCTGATTCCTCAGATCGCTTGATGCTACTAAGGCGAGACGGAGATGATGTGCACAAAGTGCAGATCGATCTGCGCGCCCTACTCGGCACCGGCGAATTGCAGCAGAACGTTGGCCTCATCGGTGGCGACATCATCTTCGTCCCGGAAGCTGAAGTGTTTTATGTACTCGGCCAAGTACAAAGTCCTGGGCGCTATCGCTTGGAACGCGGCATGTCAGTCATGCAAGCGCTTGCAGTGGGTGGCGGCATCAATCCACGCGGCAACGAAAACGGCATCACCATCAAACGCCGCGGTGAAGACGGCGTCGTTGCGAGCGGCAGCGCGAAGCTCACCGATGAGATTCGCGCCAACGACGTGATTTACGTCAAGGAAAGCCTGTTCTAGCCACTGCGGAGACAACGCCATGCCAAACAACATGAAAGTATTGCTGAGCATGCTCAAGGCGCGATACGTAGTGGTTATCGTTACGCTGCTGCTGACGGTGGCAACCGCGGCGCTCATTACCGATTTGCTGCCGAGACAATACGTCGCAACAACCTCACTTGTCCTCAATGGCAGCGACAGTCCTTTCGATGCTCCCGTGGTCACCGCCAAGGGCACCGTCGCCTATCTTTCCACGCAGCTCGATATCATCCGCAGCCGTGGCGTCGCGCTGAGTGTCGTCGACGCCTTGAACCTCGCTGACGACGGCGAAAATCAAAATAAATTTCACGAAGCAACTGGTGGTGAAGGCGACATCCGCGAATGGCTGGCAGAAAATCTATTGGAAGAGCTCACCGTTACGCCCTCAGGCGACAGCCGTGTAATCGCGCTCAGCTACCGCTCAACCAACCCACAGCGCGCAGCCGCTACCGCCAACGCCTTCGCTGATGCTTATATCCAGAAAACCCTGGAATTTAGAATCGATCCAGCACGCCGCAACGCAGCCTGGTTCGACGAGCAGTTAAAGAATCTGCGCCAGCGTCTGCTCGACTCTCAATCTCAGCTCACGCACTTCCAGCAGGAGCAAGGCATCATCTCCATTGACGAAAGACTCGACACCGAAACCAATCGCCTCAACGAACTCGCGAAGAACTATGTGCAAGCACAGGCCGAAGCCTCCGACGTGCGCTCGCGTCAGCTCGGTCAAAACCATCCGGAATACAAGCGCGCCATCAACCGCGAGCAAGACATGCGCAGCTCACTCACCCGGCAGAAAGACCTTCTGCTCGAGCTCAAGAAGCAGCGTGACAAGCTCGGCATACTCGCGCGCGAAGTGGAATCCAATCAGCGCGTTTACGACGCAACGCTCGAGCGCTACTACCAGACCAGTCTGGAAAGTCAGTTCAATCAAGCCAACATCTCTATTCTCAACGCCGCTGCGGTGCCGCTCTTGCCATCTAGCCCCACGGTGCTCTTCAACTACATCAGCGCCATTCTTTTCGGCCTGCTGCTCGGCTTGATCTTCGCTGTGCTTGCGGAGGTTTCAGACCGGCGGATGCGCACACCCGCAGATATCGACGCCATGCTCGGTGCGCGGGTGCTTGCCAGCGTCTAACTTTACTAGACCGAGGGACGGAAACCGATCATGCAAAATATCAGCAGCCAGAACAGCGTCGATTCCATCGACAAAGCTATCGCCAAGCACAGCGAACAAGCCGCCGAGAACGCGATCGGCCAGATATTGATACGACAGCAGAAGCTCAACCCGCGTGACCTCAGCCGCACGCTGGCCTACGCCGAGCGCAAACGTCTGCGTTTCGGTGACTCTGCGGTCAAGCTCGGTCTCATTTCCCGCCAGGATCTTGAGCATGCAGTGGCGGCGCAGTTTGATTACCCTTACCTGGAGACTGGTGCTGAAGGCTATTCCAGCAAGTTGGTCACCGCTTTCGAACCTTTCGGCACCAAAGGGACTGCGCTGCGCGTACTGCAAGGACGGTTGATTCAGCAATGGTTCGCACACGACCATCGCACGCTGGCAGTCGTTGGACCTAGTGGCAACGATGGCTGTAGCTATATTGCGGCCAATCTCGCTATCGCTTTCTCTCAGCAAGGCAAAGATACTGTGCTGATCGATGCCAATCTACGCAAACCCAGCCTGCACCGACTGTTCAATCGCCCCAACACGGTGGGACTTTCTTCAGCGCTCGTTGGACGTGTCGCCATCGAGGAAGTGACCAGCCCTCTGCCGCTATTTCGCAGCCTGTCGCTGATTACCGCCGGCATCACTCCGCCCAATGTCTACGATCTGTTCTGGCGCCCTGAATTCACCAATATCGTTGCAGCATTGCGTGAGCGCTACAGCGTCGTATTATTCGATGCCCCGCCCTATCGCGCTCAGCTTGGTTCAGAGAATCTGGCACATCACGCCGGCGGCGCATTGCTGGTGATCCGCAAAAACCACACCCGCGGCCTCGATGCGCAGGCACTCAGCGATGCCATCCAGAATACTGGCGCGCAGGTCGTTGGCACCGTTATGAATCGCTTCTGAGCTGAAATTATCAAAGCCATCTATGCAGCGCCGCGTTCATCGCGGCGTTTTCATTGCTGCTATTTGAAATTTACGCGGGCGGTGGGCTAGAGAAAATAGATTTGGCGGTGATTGAGCGCTGCCCGTGTCCTTGTGTTTCGGTACACGGGCAGCGCGCTCCAAAACGGCAGTGATAACTTCAGGAAGCGAATGTTTCCCGGACGCGCCAACGCCAAGCCATTCACTCCATCCACCCCAGCAACCCTCCACAAGGCGGTTCCTGGCGCGCCATTGCGGGACGTAGGCCGCCAGGGACGGCGGCCTACGAGCGGCCAGGACGGCGAAAAGCGG
>JAITWN010000168.1 GCA_031285245.1 Chromatiales bacterium
GTTCCCCCGCCCGCTGGCTGCGCACATAGACGTTGCAGTCATCGGCGTACCGGACGAAGCGCTGTGCGCTTCGTTCCAGCTCCCGATCCACCTCGTCCAGTAACACGTTGGCCAGCAAGTCCGTAACTGGCTTGTCCGTAACTTCGTGTTCAATGGCGATGCAGGGCTTGTCCGTAACATACAACCTCACCTACAGTGACGGGAGACTCATCGCCATCAATGCCAGGTAGTTTCGCGGCTTGCTTGGGCGAATGCGATCTGACCTTGCTTGACCTCATTGATGTACAATCGCCAGCTTGTTCAATATCTAAGTCACGCCAGAGATCCCATGCTCGAACTCAATCCGCTTTATAACCAGGTCAAAGACATGCGAGCCCGCCTCGATGACCTGCGGAGGTATCTTTGACGTCGATGTCAAAAAAGAGCGTCTGACCGAAGTTCGGCGCGAACTCGAAGATCCCAAAGTCTGGGACGACAGTGCCCGCGCGCAAGAGCTTGGGCGCGAGCGTTCAAAACTCGAACGCATTGTCGATACGCACGATACCCTTGATGCCGGTTTGCGCGATGCGGGCGATATGCTCGATCTCGTCGCCGAAGAAGATGACGCAGCGGCGGCTGCGGCCATTACCGACGACTTGCAGAAGCTCGAAAAAGAGCTCGCGGCGCTTGAATTCCAGCGTATGTTTGCCGGTGAAGCCGATCCCAATAACGCCTTCCTTGATATTCAAGCCGGCTCAGGCGGCACCGAAGCGCAGGACTGGGCTGAGATGCTGCTGCGCATGTATCTGCGCTGGGGTGAGCAGCGTGAATTCAAGGTTGAAATCATCGAAGCTTCTGCCGGTGAAGTCGCTGGCATCAAGAGCGCGACGGTGAAATTCGAAGGACCTTATGCCTATGGCTGGCTGCGCACCGAGACTGGCGTGCATCGCTTGGTGCGTAAGTCGCCATTTGATTCTGGCAATCGCCGTCATACCTCGTTTGCTTCGGTCTATGTGACGCCGGAGATCGATGACACTATCGAGATTGAAATCAATCCGGCGGATCTTGAAGTCGACACTTACCGCGCGAGCGGTGCGGGTGGTCAGCACGTCAACCGTACTGAATCGGCGATCCGTATCACGCACGTGCCGAGCGGCATCGTGGTCGCGTGTCAGAGCGATCGTTCGCAGCATAAAAACCGCGCTACCGCTATGGCGCAGTTGCGTTCCAAGCTCTATGAGCGCGAGCTCAACAAACGCCGCGCTGAAGCGCAGGCGCTTGAAGACACCAAGAGTGACATTGGCTGGGGTAGCCAGATTCGCTCTTATGTGCTCGATCAATCGCGTATCAAAGATTTGCGCACCGGCGTTGAAACCGGCAATACACAGGCAGTGCTCGATGGCGATCTCGATCGCTTCATCGAGGCGAGTCTGAAGCAAGGTTTATAAAGAAGAGAACGGCAGATGGAGCAGGAAAAGGACGAGCACGATCAGATCTCGCAGCGGCGCGACAAGCTGAAAGCCTTGCGCGAACGCGGCGTGGCGTTTCCGGCAGATTTTCGTCGCAATGTCATGGCGGCTGAACTGCATGCTGAATACAGCGAGCACAGTGCCGAGGCGCTGGAAGCTGAACCACGGCGCGTGAAGATCGCTGGTCGCATGATGACGCGGCGCATCATGGGCAAGGCGGCGTTCGCGCATGTGCAGGATATGTCTGGGCAGATTCAGCTCTACGTGCAGCGCGAAGCGGTGTCGGAAGAGGGTTATACCGAATTTAAGAAGTGGGATATCGGCGACATCATCGGCGCTGAGGGCGTAGTATTCAAGACGCGCGCGGGTGAGCTGTCGGTGCGCGTTGATGAAGTGCGCTTGCTGACCAAGGCGCTGCGCCCGTTGCCGGAGAAGTATCACGGCATCGTCGATCTCGAAATGCGCTATCGTCAGCGTTATCTCGATCTGATCATGAATGAACCGGTGCGCGAGACTTTTCGTCGTCGCAGCCGCATCGTTGAATTCATCCGCCGTTTTCTCACTGATCGGGGTTTCCTTGAAGTTGAAACGCCGATGATGCAGGCGGTGCCGGGGGGCGCGACTGCGCGGCCGTTCAAGACCCATCACAATGCGCTCGACATTCCGTTTTACATGCGCATCGCGCCGGAGCTTTATCTGAAGCGATTGGTAGTGGGTGGCTTTGAGCGTGTGTTCGAGATCAATCGTAATTTTCGCAATGAAGGCGTATCGACGCGGCACAATCCTGAATTCACCATGCTCGAGTTCTATCAGGCTTACGCTGATTATCACGATCAGATGGATATCTCTGAGGAGATGCTGCGTGGGCTGGCGCTGCTGTTTTCGCAGAACGGCGTCATCGAGTATCAAGGACAGCGCATCGACTTTGGGCGCCCTTTCCGTCGCCTTGGACTGCGCGAGTCCATTCTGGAATTCAATCCCGATATCAGCGCGGCTACGCTCGATGATGCGAAGGCACTTGCTGACGTGCTGCGGGCGCGGCGCATCGCGGTGAAAGACAGCTACGGCCTTGGCAAGCTGCAGCTCGAATTGTTTGAAGCGACGGTGGAAGAGCGATTGCTTGATCCGACTTTCATCACTTCGTATCCGACGGAAGTCTCACCGCTCGCGCGTCGCAATGATCTTGATCCAAGCGTTACCGATCGTTTCGAGCTCTTCATCGCCGGCCGCGAAATCGCCAATGGCTTCACCGAGCTCAATGATGCGCAAGACCAGGCTGAGCGTTTTCACGATCAACTCAAAGCGCGCGATGATGGTGATGATGAAGCCATGCACTTCGACGCCGACTACATCCGCGCCCTCGAACACGGCATGCCGCCAACCGCTGGCCAAGGCATCGGCATCGATCGCTTGGTAATGCTGTTTACTGATTCAGCATCGATCAGGGATGTGCTGCTGTTTCCGCATATGAAGCCGGAGTAGCAGTGCTAGAAACAAGTGGGCCAGCAGCGCGGAATTTCAGTGCTCACTGGCTTGATTGATGTCACTTGAATGGAGCGGGGCTTGAGCGATCAGGCCGCGTAAGGCTGTATGCGTCGTTCTACTTCCCCGAAGGCAGTCTGTGCCACCAGGAAGAAAAGCTCGCCCCCATCCACTAGCCAGGAAAACCACGTACGAGTTGGAGTGGCCCGTCAGCCGGGTGTGGGGTGGCGGGCGTTGACCTGCTAGGCAGTGTACAATGCCCGGTTCTGCGCGGCCGCGCTTCCCTCTAAGCAACCGGGTGTGATCCTTGTGATTTCCATTTTCAATGTCACCATGCAGTTTGGCGCCAAGCCGCTGTTCGAAAATATTTCAGCGAAGTTTGGCAACGGTAATCGTTACGGCCTCATCGGCGCCAATGGTTGTGGCAAGTCGACCCTGATGAAGATTTTGGATGGCAGTCTTGCGCCGTCGGCGGGCAGTGTGTCAGTGACGCCGCATGAGCGTGTTGGCAAATTGAGTCAGGATCAGTTCGCCTTCGAGCAGTACACGGTGGTCGACACCGTCATCATGGGGCACGCCGAGCTGTGGGCGGTGAAGAAGGAGCGCGATCGTATCTACGGCCAGGCGGAAATGTCGGACGAAGACGGCATGAAAGCCGCGGAACTCGAAACGCGTTTTGCTGAGCTCGATGGCTACACCGCCGAGAGCCGCGCCGGTGACATTTTGCTTGGCGCCGGTATCGCAGAGGAATTTCACTATGGCCTGATGAGCCAGGTGGCGCCAGGCTGGAAGTTGCGCGTGCTGCTGGCGCAGGCGCTCTTTGCGGATCCGGAAATTCTGCTGCTCGATGAGCCGACTAATAACCTCGACATCCATACCATTCGCTGGCTGGAAGAAGTGCTGAGCGAACGCAAGAGCACGATGATCGTGATTTCTCACGATCGCCATTTCTTGAATTCGATCTGCACGCATATCGCCGATATCGATTACGGTGAGCTGCGCATTTATCCCGGTAATTACGATGATTTCATGATCGCTTCGACGCAGGCGCGCGAACGTTTGCTGTCGGAGAACGCGAAAAAATCCGCGCAGATCGCCGACCTCAAACACTTCGTCAGCCGCTTCTCGGCGAATGCTTCAAAAGCTAAGCAGGCGACCTCACGCGCCAAGCTGATCGACAAGATTCAGCTTGAAGAAGTGAAAGCATCGAGCCGTGTTTCGCCCTTCATTCGCTTCAAACAGGATAAGCAGCTACATCGCTTGGCGCTGACGCTGGAAGATGTCGGTCACGGCTTTGACGGCGAGCGTTTATTTGCTGGTGGTAATCTATTGCTCGAAGCGGGCTCACGGCTCGCCATCATCGGCGAAAACGGCGCGGGAAAAACAACGCTGCTGCGCTGTCTGATGGGCGAGCTGACGCCGGAGAAAGGCAAGGTCAAATGGGCGGAGAACGCGGCACCGGGCTATTGCCCGCAAGATAGCAGCGCTGACTTCGACAATGATCTCAACCTCTTTGACTGGATGAGCCAGTGGCGCAAGCCCAAGCACGATGATCAGATGGTGCGGGCAACGCTCGGGCGCTTGCTGTTTTCATCGGATGAATTCAAGAAAAAAGCGCGGGTGTGCTCGGGCGGTGAGAAAAACCGTTTGCTGTTCGGAAAACTGATGATGAGCGATGCCAACGTGCTGGTGATGGACGAGCCGACCAACCATCTCGACATGGAATCGATCGAAGCACTGAACGAAGCGTTGCTGAACTATGACGGCACGCTGATCTTCGTTAGCCACGATCGCGAATTCGTTTCATCGCTCGCGACTCACATCATCGAGATCAAAGATCGCAAACTGCGTGATTTCCACGGCAGTTATGATGATTATCTGCTTAGCCAGGCGGCGACGTTGAAGACAGCGTCTGCGCGTTGAGTTAGTTTCTGTTGTCTAAATTTTGATCGCGCGAGCGGCTCGGATTTGGAGGGAGCAATGACAATGAACGTTCATGGTTATGCTGCGCATTCGGCGGATAGTGATCTCGTTCCTTTTCGTTTCGAGCGCCGTGATCCGCGGCCTGATGATGTCGTCATCGAGATTCTCTATTGCGGCGTGTGTCATTCCGATATTCACAGTGCGCGCAATGACTGGCACGGTTCTCAGTATCCGCTGGTGCCTGGGCACGAGATCATCGGCCGGGTGACGGTGGTTGGGCCGAAGGTTACGCGTTTCAAGGTGGGTGATCATGTTGGCGTCGGTTGTATGGTCGATTCTTGCCGGCAATGCCAGCCTTGCGAGGCTGGGCTTGAGCAGTATTGCGAGCAGGGCATGACACTGACTTACAACAGCATCGACCGGCATGATCATCGGCCGACTTACGGCGGCTATTCCGATCACATCGTGGTGTCGGAAAGATTTGTGTTGAAGATTCCCGCGGGGATGGATCTCAAAGGTGCTGCGCCGCTGCTGTGCGCGGGTATCACGACGTATTCGCCGCTACGCCACTGGAACGTAGGGCCGGGCAGTCAGGTGGCGGTCATCGGCCTCGGCGGTCTTGGGCATATGGCGCTCAAACTCGCGAAGGCGATGGGCGCGCAGGTTTCGCTGTTCACGCGCTCTCCCGGCAAGGGGAAAGACGCGCGGCGCTTGGGCGCGGATCAGATCGTGCTGTCCACAGATGCGGCGCAGATGGCGGCGGTGGCGGGGAAGTTTGACCTGATCATCGATACCGTGCCTAACGTTCACGATATCAATCCGTATGTGAGCACGCTGGCGCTCGATGGCGCGCTGGTGCTGGTCGGTTATCTCGGTCCGCTCGAGGAGATGTTGAATACCGTGCCGCTTATCCTCGGTCGCAAAGCTGTGGCGGGCTCTGTCATCGGCGGGCTTCCTGAGACTCAAGAGATGCTCGATTTCTGCGCTCGGCATGGTATTACTGCTGATATCGAAGTCATCAACATGCAGGATATCAACAAGGCTTATGAGCGCATGCTGAAAAGCGATGTGAAATATCGCTTTGTTATTGATATGGCGTCGTTGCCGGCCTGACGAAGCCGAAGTGTGAGGTTATAGCGATGCCCGCCAGGTTTTTTCAGGACACGGAGCGGCTGCGCGCCAATGGTCTTGAAAAAACCTAGCGTCGCCTGCCTCGGGATTTCGCAATACTTCAAGGAAGAGACAAAACGCTCTTCCTGAGCCATCAACAGATTTTTGATACATATCATCCGCTTTTCTGATGCCTGTATCAGTCCAAAGCGGATAGTGAGGCTCTGCTCATGGCGCCATCATGAGGCTCATGAGCACTAGCGATTCGAGCGCTTTCCGAGAAGATCACGACAGCCCGTGGAAAGAGGCACGTAAGCCGTTAGCCCCGCTGAGCGATGGTCGCTGAGTGCGGATTGTGCGGCTACATCTCGCCCTCAACCAGGTTTGATATTACGCCGCCAGTAGTTGCTTCACTTCGTTGATCTGCCCGCGTGCATTCTTCATCGCGTCAATACTTTCTTCCGGTCGCAGTTTCAGGCGGTTGAAGGCGGGGACGGTTGACCAGTCGAGGCGCGTGCAGGGGTGGTCGCTGCCGATGTGGCTGAGCAGGTTGGCAACGATGACGACGTCGGTGTAGCTGGCTGGGGTGTCGGGATTGTGGTTGAAATTCTCATGTTCGGCGACGGCGGCGACGAGTTCGGGAGAGAATTTCCAACTACGCAGCATCAGCGCGCCAACACGTGGGTGCAGCACTTCGAGCAGGCGTTGGAATACTGCTTTGTCTGCAAGCTCGGGGGCAAGCTCTGCGTATTCAATGATCGGTAGTTTCCCGATGTCGTGGATGAGGCCGACGAGCATGGCTTCTTCCGCGTTGAGCCGGGTGTAGCGGTTGGCGATGAACCAGCTCAGCGCCGCGACTATCATGCTGTGTTCGCGGTTGTGGGCAAGTAAGCGCTTTTTTTCCGGTGATGCGACGCGGTCCTGGTAGATCTGCTCCATGGCGAGGCTGGTGACGATATTGCGCACATTGGCGTTGCCGAGGCGGGTGACCGCGCCTCTGATGTCTTCGATCGGATTGGCGCCACGATAGAGCGGGCTGTTGACGACGCGCAGCAAACGCGTGCTGAGTACGGCGTCTGCACTGATCGCGGTGGCAATCTTGCTGGCGGTAGCTCCGCCTTTGGCATCAAGTAGCTTGCGGACTCGCAACGTGACTTCAGGAAGCCCGGGTAGAATGAGCTTGTTGCTCTTGATATCGGCGATCAGCTCCTGCCAGAACTCCTCGATGCTTGCGGACAACATGCGGCTTTGTGCCTGATCTAATGGAAGATGTTCCTGTATCGGCGCTTCCTGGTAGAAGGTGAAGTGCGCTTACAACCTTATACCTGCCTGGCTACTGAACCTCGGATGTGATTTTTAGAATGGGAGGCTGAGTTGCTGCGCACCAATGGTTTTGAATAAGTGGGAGTGCTTGGTTCAATCAGCACCAGCAGCGAGGTAGGGGAGGTCGCGTAGTTCGAGGGGAGCATTGTCTGCATCCGGCAGGCGCAGGCCGCCTGCGCGGGCGTGATCCTGAAGTAGGGAGACCAAGCATAGGTAGCCGCCTTCGGGGGCTGGCGCGACGCTGACTATTTGTCCGGCCACGGCCACTTGTTCGCTGCTACTTGGTGCGCTGACTGACTGACCTGGCTGCGGCGCGATGCTGGCAGCGGTGTGGGCGAGGTAGGTGCGCCGTTTGACGGCGCCACGGTAGTGGACGCGGGCGACGATTTCCTGCCCCGTATAACAGCCTTTTTGGAAGCCGATGCCATTGAGGAGGTCGAGATTCACCATCTGTGGCACGAATTCTTCCACAGTTGCCGGCAGTATCTGCGGCAGGCCGGCGAGGATATCGAGTAAATTCCAGGCGGGTATGCCAGCGGGCGTGGCCTTGGCGGCGAGCGCGGTCCAGAGGCTGCGCATGTCGGTTCCAGAACCGTAGATAATGAAGCGGGACACGCTGCCCGCAACGCGCAGCACGGTGAATTCGCCAGCGTGGGCTACGCCATCAACTGCTGTTGGAGGCGCGGCGCCGAGCGTGTCGAGCAGCATGGCTTCGCTTTGCGGTCCGGACAAACCGAGGCCGACGAGCGTGTCGTCAATAGTCAGAGCAACTTTGGCGCGCAGCACATAGCGTGACAGCCGCGTGACCGTGGATGCGGCAAGCGTGGCGGGTAGTTGCAGATAGTAGCGGTCATCGCGCTGAAATAGGCGCAGCAGCGCGAGCAACCGGCCTTTGGGGCTGCAATAGCCGCTGAGCTGGCTGTGCGTGGTGTCGATATGGCGCACATCGTTCGTAAGCTGGCCTTGCAGAAAGGTCGCGGTGTCTGCGCCGGTGGCGCTGATGAGGGCGAGATGGGTGAGCGGTACGAGGATATTGCCGGTGATCGCGTGTTCCTCGGCGGGGTTTACGAAATCACGTACGCTGCCGGTCTCATCAAAAACGGCGCCGGCGGTGGTGAGAAAGTTCTTCCAGGGCTCGTCGTTCATCGGCTTTTCTAACGCTTTCTGGCGGGTGGATCGTGAGCTGATCATAGCAGATGCGGTGCGCGGCATTATCTGCTGCGTGCCCGTCTGAATGCGTTGGCGCTGGACGTCGACGCGGACTGAGCTACAATGCGGGGCGATGGCGAATCCCAAGCAACGACCGGTATTTCTCGATCTGCTCCGTATTCGCCAGCCGGCGACTGCGGTGCTGTCGATCGGGCATCGTCTGAGTGGCATCGTCATGGTGCTGGCGATTCCGCTGCTGGTATACCTGTTTGACCGTTCTCTCTCTAGCGCGAGCGACTATGCTGACACGCTTGCGCTGCTGCATTCCTTGCCGGTGCGTATCGCGCTGGTACTGCTGATCTGGTTGTTCGCGCATCACTTCTTCGCGGGTATTCGTTATCTGCTCATCGATGTCGACGTCGGCGCTGATATTCATCAGGCGCGCGCCAGCGCTAGGCTAGTTTTTGCCGCCGGGGTGGCCGTTCTACTCATCGCTGCGGTGATACTGCTATGAGCCGTCGCGCGAGTGGCTTGCGCGCTTGGCTGTGGCAGCGCTTGAGTGCGATTTATATGGTGCTCTATCTGGTCGTTGCCGGTGGCGCGCTGCTGCTGTGGCCGCCAGTGTCTTTCGATGATTGGCGGGCGAGCGTAGCGACGCCGCTCGCGAGCGTTACG
Source organism: Chromatiales bacterium (assembly GCA_031285245.1). Taxonomy (GTDB): domain Bacteria; phylum Pseudomonadota; class Gammaproteobacteria; order SZUA-140; family SZUA-140; genus JAITWN01. The sequence goes on from JAITWN010000168.1 coordinate 9,111, forward strand.
ACGGCGCTGTTCTTCGGCAGTCTGCTGATGCATGCCTGGGTCGGTGCGCGCGATGTGCTGATCGACTATGTGCGCCCGTTCGCGCCGCGTTTGCTGCTGTTTGTATTACTTGGTCTGATGCTGATTGGCTCCGGGCTGTGGATACTGAAAATTCTTTATTTCCTGCAAATGGACGGCTGAGATGAGCGCCACTGATATCGTGCGACGCAGATTCGATACGCTGGTGATAGGCGCCGGTGGTGGCGGTTTGCGCGCGGCTTTGCAGCTTGCGCAGGCCGAAGCTTCAGTGGCAGTGGTGTCGAAGGTATTTCCAACGCGCTCGCATACCGTCGCTGCGCAAGGCGGGCTCACGGCTGCGCTCGGGAACGTGACACCAGACAACTGGCATTGGCATATGTACGACACTGTCAAAGGTGGCGACTACCTTGGCGATCAAGATGCCATCGAATACATGTGTCGTGCGGCTGGCCGATTGGTGACTGAGCTCGAACATTTCGGCGTGCCGTTTTCGCGTCTTGATAACGGCAAGATCTATCAGCGCCGTTTCGGTGGTCAGAGCCAGAATTTTGGTGGCGAACAGGCAGCGCGCACTTGCGCCGCGGCTGATCGCACCGGGCATGCCATTCTGCACACGCTTTATCAGCAGAATATCCGCGCTAAGACGCATTTCTTCGATGAGTTCTTCGCTATCGACCTGCTCAAGGATCGTGATGGCTACATTCTCGGTGCGCTGGTGCTTGAGATCGCTACCGGTGAACTGCTCATCATTGAAGCTAAAACTACGCTGCTCGCTACCGGCGGCGCCTGTCAGCTCTACCGCACCAACACCAATGCCAGCATCAATACCGGCGATGGCATGGCAATGGCGCTACGCGCGGGCATTGCACTACAGGATATGGAATTCATCCAATTCCATCCCACGGGAATCGCGGGTAAAGGCATGTTGATCACCGAGGGTGCGCGCGGTGAAGGCGGCTATCTGGTCAACAGCAAGGGCGAGCGCTTCATGGAACGCTATGCGCCGCATGCGAAAGAGCTTGCCAGTCGTGACGTGGTGAGTCGCGCTATTTTCACCGAAGTGCGCGAGGGTCGTGGTTGTGGGCCCGATGCTGATCATGTCCTGCTCAAGCTCGATCACCTCGGTGCGGAGGTGGTGCGCAAGCGTTTGCCTGGCATCCATGCCATGGTGCAAACCTTTCTGCACATCGATGCTGCGAAAGATCCGATTCCGGTATATCCGACGGCGCATTACATCATGGGCGGGATACCGACCAATCGCTTCGGCCAAGTGGTGATGTCAAAGCAGGGGGGGGAAGATCCGTTGCCTGGGTTGTATGCGGTCGGCGAATGCGCCTGTGTGTCGGTGCATGGCGCGAATCGTCTGGGTGGCAATTCACTGCTCGATCTCGTGGTATTCGGCCGTGCCGCGGGCAATCACATCATCGATTACTTCAAGGAAATGCGTTATCACCGTCCGTTCGATGAGAGCTCGACAGAACGTGCGCTGGCGCGTCTTGCGCGTTGGGATCAACGCCGCGGTGATGAATCCGTCGCTTCCTTGCGTGGCGAGTTACAGCGCACCATGGAGCATTATTGCGGCGTGTTTCGCCTTGAAGAGGTGCTGCGCGAGGGCGTCGATAAAGTGCTTGAACTGGAGCAACGACTTGAGCATGTGAGCCTCAGCGATCACAGTCGCGTCTTCAACACCGCACGCCTGCAAGCGCTCGAACTCGAAAATCTCATGGATATCGCGCTTGCTACCATCACTTGCGCATTGGCGCGCCAAGAGAGCCGCGGCGCACATACGCGCGTTGACTATCCCGAGCGTGACGATGAACGCTGGATGAAGCATTCACTCTACTTCAAGGAAGGGCAGCGGCTCGATTACAAACCCGTGCGCATGACGCCGCGCACAGTCGAGCCTTTCCCGCCCAAGCCCCGGGTGTATTGAGGCCATTCGATTATGGACATGCGTTTTTCGATCTATCGCTACAATCCCGAGACCGACGCCGAGCCGTGCATGCAGGATTACCAGCTCAGCGGCATCACCTCCGGCATGATGCTGCTCGATGCGCTCAAACGCCTGAAGGCGCAGGACGAGACGCTGGCCTTTCGTAGTTCCTGCGGTGAAGGCGTGTGCGGTTCAGATGGCATGAACATCAACGGGCGTAACGGCCTCGCCTGCATCACGCCGCTTGCGACGCTCAAGCAGCCAGTTGCCTTGCGTCCGCTGCCGGGTATGCCGGTGATTCGCGATCTCATCGTCGATCTCGATAATTTCTGGCGTCAGTATCGCGAAGTGCAGCCCTGGTTGGTGCGCGAAGATCCAATACCGGAAGTCGAACTGCGCCAGAGCCCGCAGGATCGCGATCGTCTCGACGGGCTCTACGAATGCATTCTGTGCGCCTGCTGTTCGGCGTCCTGTCCTTCGTACTGGTGGAATCCTGAGCGCTTTCTCGGACCGGCTGCGCTGCTGCAAGCGAGTCGCTTCATCGAGGATAGCCGCGATCAGGCCACCGAAGCGCGTCTCGATCGATTGGATGATGCTTACAAAGTGTTTCGCTGCCACACCATCATGAATTGCGCGGATGTCTGCCCAAAAGGACTCAATCCGTCACAAGCCATCGGCAATATCAGACAAAGGATGTTGAAGCAGTTTGTTTGAGCGTTGTAGGGTAGAGCACTTAATCTTGAGCGACATCGGGTTCTGTTTTTCAATACCGTTGGCGTAGCCTCCAGGCTTGAAAAACAGAAACCGACGCCGCTCTCACCACTGAGTTTCAACCCCTATGACCGAGTCACCCATCTCTAATCGCCTCCACTGGCAATGCCGTCGCGGCATGCGCGAGCTGGATCTCCTGTTGCAGGGCTTCCTTGAGTGCGGCTATGCCGATCTCGATGAGAGCGCCCGTGCGGCGTTCGCGACGCTGCTCGATTATCCCGACGCATTGCTGTTCGACTATCTGCTGGGCAAGAGTCATCCCAGCGATCGTGCCATCGCCGATGTCATCAATCGCATACGCAGCGCCGCTGTCTCTTGAGCGGCGAGCCTCGCATCGCTTGCTTGCGGGTATTGTGCTCGTTCATGTGGTGGCGGCGGCGGTACCGTGGCTGATTGCGCTCGATATGGTGCTGTGCGCCTCCTTGTCCCTACTAATAATTGCGATGGGCGCGCGGGCAGGGCGGGAGCAGTGCTGGGGTGAGAGAACCGTGGTGGCGCTGCGCTGGGAGCCGGGTGGGCGTTGGCGTCTCGAGCGGCGTGATGGAGAAATTGAAAGTGCTCGGCTGCTCGCGAGCAGCTATCTACAGCCACAATTAGCCGTGCTCTGTTTTGTCATCGAGCCCGGAGAAAAGAATCAATCTAGGTCAGACCATTACTCTTCATTTCTGGTGCGATGTCTGAATCGCGGAGCGCGCTGGCGCGCGGTCGTCCTGATGCCGGACAGCGTCGATGCCGAGGCCTTGCGTCGATTGCGGGTGCGGGTTCGTCTCGAAGGGATTGGCGAGACGAAGCCCACGTTTATTTCCCGCATTTCCCGCTGGATGGGATGAGCACGGTCGGCTCTGGCGGTTCAATGAGATAGGGGTAATCGAGGTTGTAGTGCAGGCCGCGACTTTCCTTGCGTGAACGCGCTGAGCGGATGATGAGCTCGGCGACCAGCACTAAATTGCGCAGTTCGATCAGATCGCTGGTGATGCGGAAGTTGCCGTAGTATTCATCGATTTCCTGCTTGAGCAGTTCGACGCGATGATGCGCGCGTTGCAAGCGCTTGTCGGTGCGCACGATGCCGACGTAATCCCACATGAAGCGCCGCAATTCGTCCCAGTTGTGGGAGACCACCACTTCTTCATCTGAATCGGTGACCTGGCTTTCATCCCAGGCTGGCAGAGCGGTGGGCGCCCGGTGATGGCCGAGTTCACGTTCAATGTCTTCCGCGGCGGCGGCGGCAAACACCAGGCATTCGAGCAGAGAGTTACTCGCCATGCGATTGGCGCCATGCAAACCAGTGTGCGCGATCTCGCCAATGGCGTACAGGCCGGGTACATCGCTGCGCCCGTGCAGATCGGTCATAACGCCACCGCACATATAGTGCGCCGCTGGCACCACCGGGATCGGCTCGCGCGTCATGTCGTGGCCGAGTTCGAGGCAGCGTCTATGAATATTGGGGAAGTGCGATTCGATGAATGCCGCCGGTTTGTGGCTGATGTCGAGATAGACACACTCGATACCAAGGCGCTTCATTTCATAGTCGATGGCGCGCGCCACGATGTCGCGCGGCGCGAGTTCCCCACGCGGATCGAAGCGCTCCATGAAGCGACTGCCGTCCGGCAGCAATAGCCGGCCGCCTTCGCCGCGTACTGCCTCGGAGATCAAAAATGACCCAGCGCTCGGATGATAGAGGCAGGTTGGGTGAAATTGGATGAACTCCATGTTGGCGACGCGGCAGCCCGCGCGCCAGGCCATAGCGATGCCATCACCGCTCGCGATGTCGGGGTTGCTGGTATAGAGATAGACCTTGCCTGCGCCGCCAGTTGCGAGGACGACGTGCGCCGCGCCGAAGGCGCGTACTTCGCCGTTGCCGCGCAGATCGAGGGCATAGGCGCCAAGACAGCGTCGCTCGCCACCTCGTTCCTTGATGAGATCGATGGCAAGGTAGTGCTCGAAGATCTTGATGTTGGGATGGGCGCGGACTTGCCCTTCGAGCGTGGTCTCGACCGCCCGGCCGGTGGCGTCGGCGGCATGGATGACGCGGCGATGGCTATGACCACCTTCGCGTGTCAGATGATAGGCGGTTTTGGTGCCGGGAGGGCCGGCTTCGCGGGTGAAATCGACACCGCGATCGACCAGCCAGCCCATGCATTCGCGCGCGCGCGTGACGGTATATTCGACAGCTTTACGATCACACAGTCCGGCTCCGGCGCCTAGTGTGTCTTCGATGTGCGAGCGCAGCGAATCTTCCTTGTCGAGTACGACCGAAATACCACCCTGAGCATAGAGGGTAGCGCTCTCGGGAAGGGCGGCTTTGGTGAGTAGTGCGATGCGAGCGCGGTCTGCCAGACGTAGCGCCAGGCTTAGACCGGCTGCGCCGCTACCGATGATCAGCACATCGTGCTGGGCGTAGTGCTTCATGCCAATGTCACTGTAAAATCATTGAGTTCGTGGTGAGTGGTGGCTAGTCGAGACGGGCTTTTCTGTTACAATCGCCCCCGCTTTCGCGAGCGCTGGATGCTACATCATAGCGCTTGAGCGCGAAAACCATATTCTTCTCAGAACTTCACCAGAACAACACTGTCTATAAGCTGAGTGCAAGGCCGATATCCGATGCCTGCACGGAGGGACCAGCCCGGATGGGCGATAACAATAGTATCGACCAGGCGCTGGTAGAGCGTGTTCAAAGCGGTGACAAAAAAGCATTCGACATCCTGGTCCAGAAGTATCAGTTCAGGCTGGCTAAGCTGATTGCACGCTACATACATGATCCCAGTGAAGTTATGGATGTCGCACAAGAAGCGTTCCTGAAGGCCTACCGAGCCTTGCCCTCGTTCCGGGGAGAGAGCGCTTTTTACACATGGCTGTACCGTATTGGCGTCAACAGCGCCAAGAATCATCTGATCTCTCAGGGTCGCAAGCCGCCCACTGTCGATATCGATGCCGAAGAAGCGGGTTATCTCGAAGGCGGTTCCGATCTCAAGGATTATGCGACCCCGGAGCGTCTGCTGATCCGGGATGAAGTCGAGGCCACCGTGCAGAGTGCCATCGAGTGCTTGCCGGAAGATCTACGCACCGCGATCACGCTGCGCGAGCTCGACGGCCTCAGTTACGAGGAAATCGCGGAACGGATGCATTGCCCAGTGGGTACGGTGCGTTCGCGCATCTTCCGCGCCCGTGAGGCAATCAATAGCAAACTCAAGCCGTTACTGGGGTGATGGCTTGTTTCGACTGAATCTTAATCTCAGCATGAACCGGGAGTAGCTCTGGCCCATGAACCGTAAAAGCCCTGATCGGATATCCATGCTCGTTGACGATGAGCTGCAGGCGTGGGAGGTAAAGGAAACCCTCCAGGATCTCATGCAAGATGCTGAGATGCAGTCTTGTTGGCGCAACTATCATCTGATCGGGGCGGCCATGCGTGGCCATCTGATCAGCCCGGCCGGCATTGAGTTGAGTGACCGCGTCGCGCAAGCCTTACAACACGAACCTGTTTATTTCTCCCCCCGACATCCGAAGACTTCCGTTTCTGGCCAGACTCGTACCCGCACCGCGGTTGGCTTCGCGCTTGCCGCTTCGCTATCCGCAATTGCTGTCATCGGTGTCATGCAGATCGGTACGCAGGATGCCGCGGAGGTTTCCACGCCTGCTCCAGCGCAGGCGTTGGCGCAGAACAGCGATGTTCCTCAGAATGCACCGAAATATCTCTACACTTTCGCCGCCGACGTTTCGGCATTGCCGGCGGTGTCCACCAACATGACTGAAGTGCCACGTGCGTATGCTGTGGTGGCAGCAAACGACGAATCGCCGAACGAGCTGGCCGAATATCTGCTGAATTACCCGCACTACGCCGCCGCCAACCGCGAGCAGGAAGATACCTTGTCGTATCTCCGGCTGGTGGGTTACGAACAATAGGTTATAGGTTGAGCGAACGGGCATAGCGGCACCCTGGGTATAATGAGTGCTTTCCGGGCGTGCCGAGCCCCATTCAACGGGAACTCGAACATGGCGATGAATACCGAGACGGCGCGCGTTGCGTCCGTCGACAGCGATGGGCAGTTGTGGGTGGAAACGCAGCGCAAAGCCGCGTGCGATAGCTGCTCGGTTAACAAAGGCTGTGGCACCGGCGTGATTACGAAGATGCTCAATCTTCGTTCGCCCCGTATCCGTGTGCAAAACACGCTTGGCGCTGTCGTCGGTGACGAGGTGCTAGTCGGCATCGACGATGGCCAGTTGGTGCGCGCTTCCTTCGCTGCCTATTTCATGCCGCTGGCGTGGATGTTCATCGGTGCGCTCGCTGGCGGCATGATCGCTGGCACTTTGCAGTGGGAGCAGGCGGAT
>JAITWN010000057.1 GCA_031285245.1 Chromatiales bacterium
TTCGCGGCCAATGAGGGCAGTGCCGCGCAGACTGTGACTATCACCGATGGCAGCCTCACGGGCGTTGCGCGTGCGATCAATCAGGCTGGCATCGGTGTGCAGGCGTCGGTGATGTTCGACGGCACGAATTACCGGCTGTCGCTCGCATCGAGCGAAACCGGCGCAGCGCGCAGCATGCAGATCGAGGCAAGTGATGCCGATGGCAACGATACGGATGCATTCGGTTTGTCGATGCTCGCTTTCAATGGCAGCGCTACGCATATGCAGCAGGCCGAAGCAGCGAGCGACACCGTGGGCTTGATGGTCGATGGTGTGGCGGCGAGCAGTTCGAACAATCGTTTGATAGGCATGATCAACGGGCTCGATATCACGTTGCAGGCGCCAGGCAGTACCAGCATCTCGGTGACACCGAATGACAAGACACTCATCGACGGTGTTGCTGATTTCGTCGATAAGTACAACGCCTTCATCGATGCGGTCAATCTGCTGACCGGTTACGATGCTGCGACCAAAGTTGCTGGCCAGCTCAATGGCGATAGCCTGGCGCGTTCAGTCGCAGATCAGGTCCGCCGCGTGATGGGCAGCATGATGGGCAGCAGCAGTGATGCGCTGCGCCATCTCTCGCAGATCGGCATCACCTCGGATGTGAAAACCGGCAAGCTGGTACTCGATAGCGATCGTCTGCAAGCGCAGATCAGCGTTAATCGCGAGGGTGTGGCCAAACTCTTTACTGGCACCGCAGATGAGTCAGGCGCGATGTCCGGTGGTTATGCTTCTAATCTCGATCGCATCATCAGCGGGTTGCTCGCGAGCAACGGGCCGTTCAGCACGGCAACTGACGGCGTCAACGCCAGCATTCGTGATATCTCCAAATCCCTTGATGATGTGCAGACACGTTCACTCGCTTATGAAGAACGTATACGCGCGCAGTTCAATGCTATGGATACGCTGGTTGGTCAGTTGCGTTCGACCAGCAATTTTCTCACCCAGCAACTAGAGAATCTGCCAACTATCGGTGGCAATAGCTCGAAGTAATGTTGGTCAACCTCGGCAAGGAGTAACGATGGAGCGGTCTATGAATAACGCCTTGCGCGGTTATCGCAACCAGGGATTGAAAGAAGTGGTCGAGAGTGCCACTCCTCATGCGCTGATTCAGATGATGATGGGTGGCGTGCTCGATCGCCTCGCCTCGGCTCGGGGCTGCATGGAGCGCGGTGATATCGCGGGCAAGGGTGAGCAGATTGGCTGGGCGATTTCGATCATCGATGGCTTGCGCGTCAGCCTCGACAAACCCGCTGGCGGTGAGCTTGCCGAAAATCTCGAACAACTCTATCGCTACATGATGCAGCGCTTGCTCGAAGCCAACACGCGCCACGAACTGGCCTATCTTGATGAGGTTGCCGGCTTGCTGCGCCAGATCAAGAGCGCCTGGGATGCGATTCCCGCCGAACTTACCAGCGCGCGTTCCAGAGCGGAACTCGGTGCGGTGTCATGAAGTCTCCTGCGGCGCTCAATGAAGCGCTTCAGTGCAGCGAACGCATGCTGTCGGCGGCGCGAGCAGGACAGTGGGATGAGCTTGCCGAGTTGCAAGGCGAGCGCGAAGCGCTGCTCAGCATGGCGGCGGGTGGGCACAATGATGGCGTCGATGTCGATGCCGAGTGCATCACGCGCATGTTGATTATCAATGAAGAGATCCTCCATCTCGGCACGGTACATCGCGATGAATTGATGCGCGCCTGCGCTGACAGCCGCCAGGCGAGTCGTGTCGCTGGTGCTTACGCCGCGGGCACACGCACCTGAAAATTTCTCCCTGAAAAATCCATCAGTTGTACGCCGCGCCGTGATCTTGTATCGTTCCCGGCATGAATGATTCACCAGCCGGCGCATTCAGCACAGGTCTTTGCTATGAAGACCAGTTGCCTTTGCACTGGCAGCGGGTTGCGGTGCTGCCCGCGCCCGCGGGCATGCTCGCCGTCAATCGCGCCAATGAACATCTGCTGCGTAATCTCACCGCCATTGAAGAATCTTCCCGTGTCGGCGCCAGTATTAGCACTGGCGCAGATGAAGAAGACCACGCCGCTCAGCACGAACTCCAGCGTCTCGAGCACAAGATCGATCTCCTCATGGAGATGATGGGGCAGTTCCTCGGCGCGCAGCTCGTGCTGCCTGAGCCACTGTGCACGCGCATCGGTGCCGATTTTATGCAATGGGATTGCCCTGAAGCGCAGGCACCGCTCGCTGGTAGCAGGCTGCGCGTTGAAGTTTTTCCCGATCGCCGTTTCCCGAGCCCGCTGGTTTTTTTTGGCACGGTTGAATGGACGGGTGCGCAGGGCGAGGGGATGCGTGTCGAGCTGCGTTATGATGGGGTTAGCGATGCACTGCGTGGCGTGCTCGAGAAGATCATTTTCCGCCAGCACCGTCGCCTGGTTGCGCAGCAGCGCGAGCGTCAGGGAGCGCGACATTCTGGATGAAAAATAACAACTAATGAGCAGTAAGATACGAGCGTGTCGGCTTTTTGACATCATAAAAAAAAAGGATTAGGCTGTCGGCCAGTATGAATCCGGTGCCCAAGTTCCCATCCGGCTGGGCCATGGTTCCGGGCGATCACATATCAAAAGTAAGGCTGTATCCGGTACAGCGGCGAAGGGGAACCTGCGGATGGAATCCGTACTCATCATTGATTCCGATCAACAGCGGTCGCGTTGCCTGACCGCCATCCTGAATCTCATCGATTACGAAGCAACGCAGCTCGCCGGCTCCTGGCAGCCTGCGGAATTGCGGCCCGAAAACTATGGCGTGGTGATCGTCGCCGAGCCGGAAGAGGGTGTGGATGTCAATCTCCTGAGCGAAATTCGTGCCTGGAGCGCGCAGATGCCGATCATTCTCGTGCAGTATGGTGCGGTGCGCCGCAAGCCTGCTCCGGAAGCGCAGGCGCTGCTCCTCGGTGTCTTGCGTGCTCCGCTGAAATACAAAGATCTCAATAGCTTGTTGCAGCAGGCTGAAGTGTTTCGTTACAGCCAGGCAAGCGATCAACCGACATCATCGCCCGAGCTCTTTCGCAGTCTGGTCGGCAACAGCCGCGGCGTGCGTCGCGTGCGCAAGATGATCGAGCAGGTCGCCGAGTCTGATGCCACCACATTGATCCTCGGTGAATCCGGCACCGGCAAGGAAGTGGTGGCGCGCAATATTCATTATCATTCGCCGCGTCGCAATCGTCCCTTCGTGCCGATCAACTGCGGCGCGATTCCCGCTGATCTGCTCGAAAGTGAACTTTTCGGCCACGAGAAAGGCGCTTTCACCGGGGCCATCAGCGCGCGCCAGGGTCGTTTCGAAATGGCCGAGCGCGGCACGCTGTTCCTCGACGAAATCGGCGATATGAGCATGCACATGCAGGTCAAGCTGCTGCGTGTGCTGCAGGAACGTACCTTCGAGCGCGTCGGCAGTAACAAGACCATCACCGCCGATGTGCGCATCATCGCCGCCACTCATCGCAATCTCGAAAGAGCGATCGAAGAAGGCAAATTCCGCGAAGATCTTTATTACCGCCTCAATGTCTTCCCGATTGAGATGCCACCACTGCGCGATCGTTCTGAAGATATTCCGCTGCTCATTCGCGAGCTGATTACGCGTCTCGAACACGAAAAGCGCGGTTCCGTGCGCCTCACCCAGAGCGCGATCCTCGCGCTGTCGCAGCATCACTGGCCGGGCAACGTGCGTGAGCTCGCCAATGCCATGGAACGCTTGGTGATCATGCATCCTTACGGCGTGGTCGATGTCGCCGATCTGCCGGAGAAGTACCAGCCTGAACCGGGTCAGATCCATGAAGAAGAGCCGCAGGTGGAGGTCGTGAGCAAAGACATGCTGATCACTGTCGACATGCTCGATGTGCCGCGCTTGCCGCGCGATGGCATCGATCTCAAGCAGCACCTGACCGATCTCGAATGCAACCTGATCAAACAGGCGCTAGAAGATGCTGAGGGCATCGTCGCGCATGCCTCCAATCGTCTCGGTCTGCGTCGCACGACGCTGGTCGAGAAACTGCGCAAGTACGGCCTGCAACGTGCCGATCAATTGACATGATACCGGTGACATAAGATTGGCGTCTCCTCGATTTTTCTTCTGTAACCAATTGTTTTTCCGCATTAAATAATTCCAGGCACATAATTTGCTGTCTGTGTGGTGACGAAGTGGGGCCCAGCACGGGCCCTGCCACCATGACAGAGGCGATTGCGCATGAATCCAGCTCTTGCTCCCGGGCAGCCCACCGACCTGGTGCACGGGTTCGAAACCGCTCCGCTCCAAGGCATCCTCGATAGGATGCCAGCGGGTGTGGTGGTGATCGATGGCAAGGGTCAGGTCGAAATCTGCAACGCAGCTGCCTGCAAACTGCTCGGTGAACCGCTCTTAGGTGCGCGCTGGCGTGATGTGGTCGAGCGCATGTTGCCGCAAGGCGTGCCTACAGCGACCGCCGGTGGCATCAGTCTTCCCGATGGCCGGCAGATCAGTGTCGCCACCGCACCCCTTGGCGCAGGTCCCGGCCAGCTCGTCCTGATTCAGGACATCACTGCAGCTATTACTAGCGAAGCGTTTGCCAGCATCGAGGCAGATGACGGCATGGTCAGCGTCGATCCGCGCAGCAGTCATCTCACTGCGCTCGCGCGCCGCGTGGCGAGCACCGATGCCACTGTCATGATCACGGGTGAAAGCGGCGTCGGCAAAGAAGTGTTGGCGCGCTACATTCATCGCCATTCCTCGCGCGCGCAAGGCCCGTTCATCGCCATCAACTGCGCGGCGATTCCCGACAACATGCTGGAAGCAACGCTCTTCGGCTACGAAAAAGGCGCGTTCACTGGCGCTTATGCCGCGGCACCTGGCAAGTTTGAACAAGCGCAGAACGGCACGCTGCTGCTCGATGAAATCACCGAAATGGATCTTGGCCTTCAGGCCAAACTGCTACGCGTACTGCAAGAGCGCGAGGTCGAGCGCCTCGGCGCGCGTCGTCCGATCACGCTCAATGTGCGCGTGCTGGCGACGTCCAATCGCACGCTGCTCGATGAAGTCGCCGCCGGACGTTTTCGCGAAGATCTGTTTTATCGCCTGAATGTATTTCCGCTGCGGCTGCCGGCACTGCGTGAACGTGCGGCGGACATTCTTCCGCTTGCACGCCGTTTGCTCGCGCGCGGCGCGAAATCTCAAGGGCGCGATGCCGCGCAGCTTGCACCACAAGCCGAAGCCAGATTGCTCGCGCATACTTGGCCAGGCAACGTGCGCGAACTCGACAACGTGCTGCAACGCGCGCTGATTTTGCAGCCGGGCACGGTCATCACGGCAGAAGATCTACAGTTCGAACGCTGCGGCGCGCCAATGGCCACTGCGGCGATGACGCAGATGCAGGTTCAAAGCGGCGGCGATCTCGATGCAGAGCTGCGCGATCGCGAATGCACCGTGCTCACCGAAGCGCTGCGCTCGGTGCGCGGCAACAGAAAGGCGGCTGCGGAGGTGCTTGGCATCAGCGAGCGCACACTGCGTTACAAGCTGGCGCGAATGCGCAAAGCAGGTCTTGAGGTCTCGGTATAAACGCTGCGGCCTGGAACAGGCACAGAGCGTGCATAGAGTCAGAATCAAGTTGAGTGGGGGGAACGCACGATGAGC
>JAITWN010000183.1 GCA_031285245.1 Chromatiales bacterium
GATTGCGACCCCAAGACCAAAGGCGGTCATGATCAAGGCTTCACCCACGGGACCGGCGACTTTCTCGATGCTCGCCTGGCCGGCAATGCCGATGCTCATCAAGGCGTGATAGATGCCCCACACCGTGCCAAACAATCCGACAAAGGGCGCGGTGGAGCCGACTGAGGCGAGGATTGCGAGACCTGCTTGCATGCGTTCGGCGCTGTCATCGATGGCGCCGCGCAAACTCTCGGTGAGCCATTCTGCCATGCTGATCTGGCCATGCAGATCGTCTTTGCTGGAAACATGGTGATCGACTGCCATCTGGGCTTCGATCGCGACATGGCGAAATGGGTTAGTCTCGCCATATTGATTGAGCAGCGCCATGCCTTCAGCGAAGCTGTACGTGTGCCAGAAGCTGGCCATCGCCGCGCTCGCCCTGCGCAGTTTTGCGGCGCGCCAGGTGCGGGTGATGATGACGTACCACGAGACGATCGACATCAGCAGCAGCGTGATCGCAACTGCTTTGATGACCGGGCCGCCTTCAGACCACAGTGCGGCAACGCCGTAAGGATTATTCATGGATGGTGCTCTCCTGATGTAGCTCTGGCCTGGTGCAGATGTTTGTTTGATGCAGATTGCAGATGATGGTGCGCGTGCTCATCATCCGGATTTGAGATTGAATTCGACGGTTTGCCTATACCAGTAGGCGATGGGTTCATCACCGCGTTTGGCCGGCACATAGTGCCATTTCTGCACCGCCCGCAGCGCCGATTCATCGAGCCGTGGATAACCGCTCGAGTCTTTCAGTTTGACCTCACCGACGGTGCCGTCGGCAAGGATATAGACCTCGAGTATCACGGTGCCCTGTTCATTGAGGCGACGCGATTTGAGCGGGTATTCCGGTTTTGGATTGTGTAGAAAGCTGGCGCTCGATTGCGGCAGGGTCACCGGCAGTTCTTTGCTGACTTTGGTTTCCTCGGTTGTGGCCACCACGACGGGAGTTTCCGGCTCGGAGACGGTTTCCGTCGGCACATCGACCGGCACCGCAGGCGGCTCAGGCGCAGTCACCGCGCGCTCTGATGGCGGCGCGACAGGCAGTGGCGGTGGCGGCGTTGGCTTGGGACGCACCACGGGTTTGGGCATCGGTGGTGGAGGCACGATCGGTTCAGGGGTGGGCTCGCTCACCGGTGTTTGCATGACCAGCATGCCTATGACGGCAGAGGGAATCTCCTCTGGCGGCGTGATGCGCGCCGCGTGAGACAGTGCCCACAGCAAGGCGACATGTGCGAGAAAAATCAGCGTGAGGAGTGCGAGGCGCTGCGGTTGCAGAGGAGCAGAAGAAGGCATGTTGGGTGACCACTGCATACGTCAGGTGCCTCTAGGCGCCAGCGAGAAAGCGCGATGCGATGGGTTCATCGTGCACAGAGTTTACGGCTGGGAATCCAAACAGCTGGGCGCGTGCACATCAGAACTTCACGGCGTCAAATGAGAATTGATCGCATTATACAGGGCTGGAGCGGAGCTTACAAGGTGTGCGTAAGTTAATACCAGCGCGCAGGTCAGACATTAGCGTATTTATGGAGGGTTAGCATAAGTGTTTTTACGTACTGATATCGTGGATATAGCAGCGTAATGCTGCGGAAATGCGCAAACTTTAGCCGATATTGCCCGGGATCATGACAGCCGTTGTTTGCCACGAAAAAATGGGGGTATAGTCCCCTTCCACAGCGGCGGCGCTGGGGGTGAAATCTTTCAAACTGAGTGGCGCGTGCCGTCAAGTGGAATCTGTCAGTAATGGATCATTTTACCTAACCAATGTGGAGAGGTACGGCTATGAACGGAGATACGCCAATATTACATCGCAGTTCGTTGCCCCTGCGGGAGCGGGCGACCTACTACACGATGCGCCTTTTGCCTTATATCCAAATTCGTCGGTTTGTCGCTGGCGTGACCGCGCGCGGATTGCGAGTGCTGAGTGATAATGGGGCTGATCGGCAAGCCGCGCCGGATGAAGCCGCCAATACTTGGCTGAAAAATCTGCGCACTCAAGGTTTCACCATGATCGATCCGCTGCTGACGCCGAAGCAGCTCGATGAGGTGAACGCCTATCTGCAAGCGAGTGATCTGGTCGCACCGAATGGTCAGCGTTTTCCGACCGGGCATGCGCCTACAGGGGTGAACGTTGCCTCTTATTCTTTGGCAACCATGCTGAGCTGTCCTCACGTGTGGGGGCTGATGAATCATCCGCGCATGCTGGCAGTGGCCGAAGCCTTTCTTGGCTGTACGCCAACGATTTCCGGGGCGCGCATCGATTGGTATGGCGCTCATGAAGGCGGGCCTTGTGATGTGCAGCAATTCCATCGCGACTACGACGATTGGAAATTCCTGAAGATGTTTGTCTACCTCACCGATGTCGATGACGACACCGGGCCGCATGAGTACATCGCGCGTTCGCATCTCGGCTCGGGCAGAGTGCGCGCTATTCCCTATCAGCCAGAGGAAATCGCGGCCGAGTACGGTAAAGATGCTTTCACCCGCATCTGTGGGCCGCGCGGGACGTCTTTCATGGCCGATACTTGGGGCATTCACAAGGGGAATGTGCCGACGCGCGCAGCGCGGGTCATGATGCAGATTCAGTACTCGATCTTTCCTGTGCCGGTGTTCAACTATGACCGCGTGCCGCTTGCACTGCCGTCTGGTTATAGCAAACGGGCCAATCGGCTGCTCGTTTCCACCTGTTGAAATTGCCCATTCCCCGGCAATACGCCCAGGTCATGAGACCATGCCAAGCGCGCGAAACACTGCGTGGATACTGGTGTGAGCGCAACGCGCAACGTCGCTGAACCCTAGAAAATCAGCGACTTTTGCGCGCGGCTGGTCGCATGCTCTTCCCTGCATATGCACGCACGCCTGCTGGACCTCTGCGTCATGGGCGCTTACCATTTTTTTGTCTATTGCTGTAGCGCACGGCGAGCGATGAGGAGGGTCGATGCCGATGCAAGAGGCCCTTAAGCTCGCTGTAATCACCACCCGCAGGACTCATGGAGGAGATACCAATGGCACGAACAGGAAGTCGCAAAGGCCAGCAGGGGCGTGATGGAGACAATAGCTGGAATCCGCTGAACCAGCTTACGTCCAACAATCATCTCGAAGCCTCGAATTTCAAGAACAAGGATATTTTTACCCCCGGCGGCAAGGTCGGCCGGGTCATGGACGTATTCCAGCGCGATGGCCAGTACTATGTCGCCGTCGATTTCGG
>JAITWN010000201.1 GCA_031285245.1 Chromatiales bacterium
AACAGCAGCGATACTTTCACCCACAGAAATTGTCAGCTACACCAACAGAGCGAATTGACACAATGAGAATGATCATTCATTCTTGCACCCCTCCCGCCCTCAACTGAGCCATTGCACCCATGTCTGCATACCGCCTGATCACTTTTTCGAGCCTCCTTGTTTTGCTCGCTGCCTGCGGTGGCTCGAACCAAGCGCCTCAAGCGCCGCTTGCACAGCAAGGCGCCCCCGCTGCCGTGCCTGTCACGGTAGTCACGCTGCAACCGCAACCGGTAACCCTCAGCCGCGAACTGCCTGGCCGCACCAACGCCATGCGCATCTCTGAAGTGCGCCCGCAGGTGAGCGGCATCATCCGCAAGCGTGAATTCAAAGAAGGCGATGATGTCAAAGCCGGCCAATCACTTTATCTGCTGGAAGACGAGACCTATCGCGCCGACCTCAGCAGCGCCAAGGCGCAAATGGAACGCGCAGAGGCCGCAGTCGAGCAGGCTCGCCTACAAGCCAAGCGCGCTGATGAGCTGGTGCGAGTTAAGGCGATCAGCACGCAGGATAACGAAAATGCTATCGCCAATTTGCGTCTCGCTGAAGGGGATCTCGGCGTAGCGCGCGCGGCGGTGGAACGCAGTGAAGTACTGCTCGGCTATACTCGCATCACCTCGCCTATCAACGGCGTCATTGGTCGATCGATGGTCACCGAGGGCGCCTTGGTCACCGCCAATCAAGCGCAGGCGCTCACCACCATTCAACAGCTCGATCCGATGTACGTCGATGTCACGCAATCAAGCAGCGAGATGCTGCAACTGCGCCGCGCGCTCGCCGGCAGCGCCACGCAAAATCTCAAACACGATGCCCCCGTCACCATCGTGCTCGAAGACGGCACTCGCTATCCGCAGGCCGGCAAGCTCACTTTCACCGACGTTGCCGTCGATCCTTCAACTGGCTCCTTCGCGCTGCGTGCAGTGGTGCCCAATCCCAACAAAGTGCTGATGCCGGGGATGTACGTGCGCGCGGTAATCGAGAACTTCTCTCTTGATCAGGCGCTGCTCGTCCCACAACAAGGCATCACGCGCGATCCCAAAGGCAATGCCACCGCGATGGTCGTTGGCGAGGACGGCACGGCGCAGCGCCGCACGGTACAAGTCAGCCGCACCGTCGGCGATCAATGGCTGGTATCAGATGGCTTACATGCTGGCGATCGCGTCATCGTCGCTGGCCTGCAAAAGATCAAAGAAGGTGCGCCTGTGCAGCCCACCGAAGCCGGCGCTGCGATCCCAGCCCCTGCCACCGCTCAGTAAACAGGAGCCGTCTCCATGGCGCAATTTTTCATCGGCCGCCCAGTCTTCGCCTGGGTGATCGCCATCATTTTGATGTTGGCGGGCGCGCTGTCGCTCACCAAGCTCCCGATCTCGATGTACCCGACCATCGCGCCGCCAACGGTCACCATCGACACCACTTATCCTGGCGCCTCGGCAAAAGTCGTCGAGGACTCGGTGACACAGATCATTGAGCAGAGCATGAAAGGCCTTGATGGCCTGATCTACATGTCGGCAACCAGCGCCGCCAACGGCGCGGCCTCGGTCACGCTCACCTTCGATAATGGCGTCAACGCCGACATCGCCCAGGTGCAGGTACAAAACAAGCTGCAACTCGCCATGCCGCTCCTGCCGCAAGAAGTGCAGCAGCAGGGCGTCACCGTCAACAAGGCCAATACCAGCTTTTTGATGGTGGTCGGCTTTGTTTCCGAAGACGGCAGCATGGACAAGAACGACATTGCGGACTATGTCTCCGCCACTCTCGTCGATCCGCTGAGTCGTCTGCCCGGCGTTGGCAACGTGCGCGTGTTCGGCGCGCAGTACGCGATGCGCATCTGGCTCGATCCCGACAAGCTCGATGCCTACGCCATGACGCCGAGCGAACTCGTCGCCTCCATCCGCGCGCAGAACCACCAAGTTGCCGTGGGCCAGCTCGGCGGCACACCTGCAGTGAAAGGTCAGCGCATCAACGCCACCATCACTGCGCAGGGCCGCCTGGAAACACCGGAGCAGTTTGGCAACATCGTGGTGCGCAGCAATGCTGATGGCTCGGTACTGCGGCTGCGCGACGTCGCGCGCGTCGAACTCGGCGCAGCGGATTACGAAGTCATCACGCGCCAGAATGGCCGCCCCGCCAGCGGTATCGCCATCATGATGGCGACCGGCGCGAATGCGCTCGAAACCGCAGCCACGGTCGAAAAAGCGCTGGAATCATTCCGCGGCGCATTCCCACCCAGCCTGACTTACGTCATTCCGTTTGAGACGACGCCCTTCGTGCGCGTAGCAATCCAGAACGTCGTGCACGTGCTGATCGAAGCGATCATCCTCGTCTTCCTGGTGATGTATCTCTTCCTGCAGAATTTCCGCGCCACGCTCATCCCCACCATCGCTGTGCCAGTGGTGCTCCTTGGCACGCTTGCCGTGCTCGCCATACTCGGTTACTCGATCAATATGCTCACCATGTTCGCGATGGTGCTTGCGATCGGTCTACTCGTCGACGACGCCATCGTGGTGGTGGAAAACGTCGAACGCGTGATGAGAGATGAAGGACTGCCGCCACGCGAAGCGACGCGTAAATCGATGCGGCAGATCACCAGCGCACTGGTCGCCATCGGCTTAGTGCTGTCCGCGGTGTTCGTCCCCATGGCGTTCATGAGTGGTGCAACCGGCGTCATCTATCGCCAATTCTCGGTGACGATCGTCTCGGCGATGGCGCTCTCGGTGCTGGTCGCGCTCATTCTCACCCCCGCGCTCTGCGCAACGCTTTTAAAACCGCACGATGGGCCTCACGGCCAGCGTGGCTTTTTTGGCTGGTTCAACCGCAGCTACGAACGCGCATCAGGCGGCTATCGAGGTGTGGTGCACTACATGATCGCGCATATCGGCCGCTTCATAGTCATCTTCCTGCTGCTCGTCGGAGTCGCGGTGATTCTGTTCATAAATCGACCGAGCTCCTTCCTGCCGCCCGAAGATCAAGGCCTGCTCTACTCCATGCTGCAAGCGCCGGTCGGCTCGACGCAGGAACGCACCATGGAGTCGTTCTATCAGCTCGAAAAGCACTTCCTCGGCAGCGAAAAAGCGAACGTAGAATCCGTGTTCACCGTGCAGGGCTTCAGTTTCAGCGGCTCTGGCCAGAACTCCGGTATGGCCTTCATCAAGCTGACGGACTGGGACAAGCGTCCGTCGCCGATGCAGAGCGCTGGCGCGATCGCGGGTCGCGCGATGGCAGCGCTCAGCCAGGTCAAAGACGCCTCTATCTTTGTGTTCCCGCCGCCGCCGCTGCCTGAGCTTGGACGCTCTGGCGGTTTTGTGTTCTACCTGAAGGACGCGGGAAACCTCGGTCACGATGCCCTGCTGCAAGCGCGTAATCAGTTCCTCGGCGCGGCGGCGCAGAGCCACCTGCTCGCCCACGTGCGTCCGAATGGTTTGGAAGATCGGCCACAGTTCCGACTCAACATTGATGTAGCGAAAGCAGCCGCGCTTGGACTATCCATGGCCGACATCAATAACACGCTGCAAGCGGCCTGGGGCGGACAATACATCGATGACTTCATCGATCGCGGCCGCGTCAAGCGCGTCTACATGCAAGCCGATGCGCCATTCCGCATGGTGCCTGAAGACTTCAACCGCTGGTCTGTGCGCAACAATCAAGGTCAGATGGTGCCGTTCTCGTCCTTCGCCAGCACCCAGTGGGATTACGGCTCGCCACGCCTTGAACGCTACAACGGCATCCCCGCGATGGAAATCAACGGCGACGCCGCCCCTGGCGTGAGCTCAGGCCAATCAATGGCAGAGGTCGAACGCATCGTCGCCACGCTGCCGCCCTCCTTCACCATGGAATGGAGCGGTTTGTCGTATCAGGAACGTCGTGCGGGCGCCCAGATACCCATGCTCTACTCGCTCTCGCTGCTGGTTGTATTCCTGTGCCTTGCAGCGCTCTATGAGAGCTGGACCATTCCGACTGCGGTGATGCTCGCCGCGCCGCTTGGCATCTTGGGCATCACGCTCTCAACGACGCTGCGCGGTTTGGAACGTGACGTCTACTTTCAGGTGGCGATGCTGACCACGGTCGGTCTCACCAGCAAGAACGCGATCATGATCATCGCCTTTGCCACCGACTACATGGCCGAAGGCAAATCCCTGGTGGAAGCAACGATGCAAGCGATACGCGATCGTTTGCGTCCGATCTTGATGACTTCACTCGCGTTCGGTATGGGCGTGCTGCCGCTAGCGCTAGCAACTGGCGCCGGCTCCGGCGCACAGATCGCCATCGGCACCGGCGTGCTTGGCGGCATGATCTGCGGCGCTTTCCTTGGCATCTTCTTCGTGCCGGTGTTCTTCGTCGCGGTGCGCAAGCTGTTCGGCGGTCGCCGCATGCGCGCCGAACAACCCACCACCACGCAAGACTCGCAGCACTAAGTCCAATGAATGCAACTGGCGCACGCACCACCGTGACCGATGAAGCTTCGCCCCGCGAGGATCGCGCCTGCGCTCAGCGCAATCGCATCCTCAATGCTGCGCGCTGCTGCTTCATCGAGCACGGCTTTCACGCCGCCAGCATGGCGCAGATCTCCGCTGCCGCGCAGATGAGCGCGGGCCTGATCTATCGCTATTTCGCCAACAAAAACGCCATCATCCTCGCCATCATCGCGCATCAGAACGAAGAAGCCTGCGCCGACATCGCTACGTTGCGCTCGAGCACCGATCTGATGCCACGCATCACTGATCTGTTCGCGCGCTGGCGCAGTAGTGATACCCGGGCGCTGAACCCAGCGCTCTTTCTCGAAATGTGTGCCGAATCGAGCCGCGATCCTGAAATCGCCCGCGCTCTCGACGCTGCGGAGAAACGGCGCGGCGCGGAAATCTGCGCCTGGATTCGGCAGTGCGCGCACGACACTGGCCATGACATCAGCGAGGAAGAAGCTCACACCCGCGCCTTCACCCTGCTCTGCTTCATTGATGGCTTGGCAGTGCGTGCCGTGCGCGAGCCCGATCTCGCACCACAAGCCTTGCTCAACAGCCTCAGAATGTTCGTGCCCGGTGTCGTCTTTCCCGAACGCTGATTCCCTGCCCTGCGCGGCGCTGACAGCATCCATGCCGCGTGACACAATGGCGACACTTTCTCTCTTCATCGAAGGATCGTCAGATGAAATTCAGCTCATTCCTCGCCGGCGCCAGCTTGATCGGTCTCGGCACCATCGCCCTGTCGCCATCACTGCTGCTCGCGGATACCAATACCGACAAACTGGAACACATCATCGCTGGTGATCATCGCTCAGCAGAAAACAAAGCACGCGATGTGTACCGGCACCCGCTCGAAACCCTGCAATGGTTTGGTCTGCGCGATGACATGACGGTGGTAGAAATCAGCCCGGGCAACGGCTGGTACACGGAAATCATCGCGCCTTTCGTCAAAGACAGCGGCAAATACTACGCCGCCGGCTTCGACCCGAACTCCAGCGTGGATTTCTTGCGCAAAGGCGCGCAGCGCTTCAATGAAAAGCTCAAAGCCTCACCCAAACTCTACGGCGAAGTCACCACCACGGTGCTCGCGCCGCCAGATCAGATGGACATTGCTCCGGCTGGTTCAGCCGATCTGGTACTCACCTTCCGCAATGTGCACAACTGGCTCGCCGCCGGCACAGCAGCCGATGTCTTCACCGCCATGTATCGCGCGCTCAAACCCGGCGGCACGCTTGGCGTCGTTGAGCATCGCGCCGCTGCCGAGAAGCCGCTCGATCCCAAAGCAGCATCAGGCTATGTCGCTGAAGAGCAAGTGATGGCGCTGGCGAAAGAGGCGGGCTTTGAATTCGTGGATCGTTCTGAAATCAACGCCAATCCTGCGGATACCAAAGACTACGCCGAAGGCGTATGGACGTTGCCGCCCACGCTGCGTCTCGGCGATAAGGATCGTGAGCACTATCTCGCCATTGGCGAAAGCGATCGCATGACGCTGAAGTTTGTGAAGCCGAACATGCAGCACCACCATCACCACTGATGCAGCAACAGCATGCGCCGCACGCTTCACGCGGCGCAGTGCCTGCGTGGTCTATTCGATGACCACCAAATTGATGCTGACGCAGCGTCGTCTTGGGCATGATCAACTGAAGCACCCCTTTCCTTCAAGGATCTACACTGGCAGCCGCGCGAACCGAACCCACTTCAACGCGCATCCAGAATGAGCCGAGCCCGCGTTCCCTCATGCGCGATTTCACCACGGCGAACGCTGATCCGATCAGCAGCAACGCCCGCCTGCACCAGCGTCTCCATCACTGCCTGCCCGCGCGCATGAGCAAGCGCAATCAGCTCGGCATCATCGAGCGGCTGCGCTGCCAGCAGCCGCTTGCGCATTTCGTCTTTGGATGCCTCTGCATCCTCAAGGAATTCATCACTACTCGCATCAGCCTGAGCTTGCGCAGTCAGAAGCTGACCGAGTTTGCGTTGATGCAGCGCATCGCCATCGATTGATGGCTCCGCCAAAATCCACGACATAAGAACGGGCCAACGCCGGTAGCACCAGGAATCCCAGGCACACATAAAGCGCCAGCAGGACCGCGAGGACGGTAGAGAATGTGCGAAGTTTGCGTGACGCCTGAAAGCTTAATTTTCGAAGATGATGGAGCGATCGATATCGGCCAGCGTGCGACAGCCCGTCAACGCCATCGCTGCTTCGAATTCTGCTCGAAGAATGTGTAGCACATGGGCAACGCCAAGCGCGCCTGCGACCGCGAGACCAGACATGCAGGGGCGTCCGACGGCGACCGCGCTTGCACCGAGTGCGAGCGCTTTGAGCACATCGGTGCCGCGACGAATGCCGCCATCGAGGAGTAACGGTACTCGGCCCGCAACCGCATTGGTGATAGCGGGAAGCGCATCGAGGGTCGCAGGGAGCGTATCGAGCGTGCGTCCGCCGTGATTGGAAACGAAGATGCCAGCAGCGCCGGCATGGATCGCGAGCACGGCATCCTCAGGCGTGAGCACGCCTTTGAGCAGCACGGGCAGTGTCGTTTGCCCGCGCAGCCATTCGATGTCTTTCCAGGTCGCGGCAATTTCGAGCAAGCCACTGGCGAACACCGCACTATCACCTGCCGTCGCCCTGGCTAGCGGCTGCGGCTCTGCGCCGCGCAGATTGACCGCATCAACGCCCGGGGGCAGCGCAAAAGCAGCACGCTGCTCACGATTGCGAACGCCATTCACAGGCGCATCGACGGTCAGCACCAATGCACGATAGCCCGCATGTTCAGCGCGCTGAATAAGCTCGCGCGTGAAACCGCGATCCTGCTGTAGATAAAGCTGAAACCACAGCGGCGCCTCAGCACGCAGCGCGATGTCTTCCAGCCTCACGCTCGCCTGCGTGCTGACGATCATCGCGGCCTTCATTACCGCTGCCGCCGTGACTGTCGCAAGCTCGCCTTGAGGATGGAGCAGACGCTGATAAGCCACTGGTGCGAGCAAGATGGGATGATCAAGCGTCTGACCGAACAGCGTCAGTTGCGTATTGCCGCCGGCAAGTTCACGCAGCACGCGGGGACGCAGGCGCAAGCGCTGAAATGCAGCGCTGTTATCACGCAGCGTGATTTCATCAGCAGCTCCACCCAGCAGATAAGCCGCGGCCTGCACAGGGAGATATTCCGGCGCCAAACGCTCATAATCAGCCAGCGCCACCACATCCGCAGGAATCTGCTGCAGTGGCGATTTCGGCGTCATGACAACCACCCAACGAACTTCAGCATCAGGTGTCGGACCATTTGCGCAGCAGGTTGTGATAGACGCCAGCCAGTTGCGACAACGCCGGATGATCGGGCGCCGCTACGCCCAAATCCTGAATGGCACGATCGAGGCTAAGCAACAGCGCGCGATCGCCATCGTCACGCACCAGACTTTGGGTCCAGAAAAAAGCGGCATAACGCGTACCACGCGTTACCGGCGTAACGCGGTGCAAGCTGGTGCCCGGATAGATCACCATGTGCCCCGCTGGCAGCTTCACCTGATGGGTACCGTAGGTATCTTCGATCACCAGCTCACCACCCTCGTATTCGTCCGGATCGCTGAAAAACAGCGTGGCAGAGATATCCGAGCGCACACGATCCGGTGAACCGGGAACGGAGAAAATAGCATTGTCGATATGATTGCCATAAGCGCCGCCACCTTCATAGCGATTGAACCGCGGCGACAAAACCCGCAGCGGCAGCGTGGCGGCAATGAAGTATGGGCTTTTGGCGAGCACACTCAGAATGAACTCACCGAGCCTCACCGCGACGGGATCATCCTCGGCAAGCTGGAGGTTGCTCTTGGCCTTCACCGCAATGTGGCCTGCGGTCAGACGCCCATCGACCCATGGCGCCGACTCCAGCGCTTCGCGACATTGGCGTACCTGCGCCGGACTCAACAACGCCGGAATGATGTGCATCATGGTGCGCGGCCCTTTTATCTTGCAAAGATGTCTGGCGCACTGCAGCGCGCCAAATGGAAGCAATTATTGTTTGTGGGCTTTGCGCGATGCAAGGTAATTCCCGAAGCGCGGTGATCAGCGGCGTCCGTCAGTATTTTTCGGGACCGTTGGCGCGCAGCGGCTCCGCCCACCATCTGACTGGGTTTCAAAAAAGTGTCCCGATCCTGCCTGATCACTGACCCCAGGGTGTAGTAACTAGCTTTGAACGTTGGGCACAGTGAGCGCTTGCCGCCCTGCCCAGCCACAGGCGAATTGCCATGCTACGCGGCCGCTGCGCGAACCGCGCTCCAACGCATAGCGCAGTGCTTCGAGGCGTACGGTTTCAGGGTCATCGAGCACCGCGCCCAAAGCGCCGAGCCAGCCAAAGCAGATCTCAAGATATTGTTCTTGCGGGAAGGGATAGAAGGACAAGCAAAGTCCGAAGCGTTCGGACAGCGATATTTTTTCCTCCACCGCATCGCCGTGGTGGATCTCCTCATCGACGATGCGCGCTGCGCGGTTTTCGCTGAAATACTCCGGCAACAGATGGCGACGGTTGGAGGTCGCATAAATGAGTACGTTGTCCGCCGTGCCGGCGAGGGAGCCGTCAAGCACGGCTTTGAGCTCCTTGTAGCTGGCATCGTCGGCTTCAAAAGAAAGATCATCGCAGAAGACGATGAAGCGCTCAGGCCGGCCGCGCACCAGATCGATGATGTCAGGCAGATCGACCAGATGACGCGCCTCGACCTCGATCAGGCGCAAGCCCTGCTCGGCGTATTCACCGAGCAGCGCCTTCACCAGCGATGATTTGCCAGTGCCGCGCGAACCCCACAGCAGCGCGTTGTTCGCAGGCAGACCGGCGAGGAACTGGCGCGTATTGCGATCGAGCTCAGCCTTCTGGCGATCGACCCCTCGCAGCTGGGCGAGCTCAATGCGATGAGGTTGATACACCGGCCGCAGTCGCCCGCCGCGCCACTGGAAAGCAATCGCGCTGCTCCAATCAACCTGGCCGACCACCTGGTCGGCAGTCTGGTCGACGATCCTTCCAGCAACAGCAGCGCGTTCGTCCGCACGCGCGAGCAGCGCTTCCATGCGATCGACGAGACGCTCCAAGCCAGCCAGCAAGCGATCAGTATCATTCATGGCAGTTCCCTGAGCGAAGGGTGGAGAAGCGCGCATTGTAGCAAAGCGCGCCGTGACATCTGATATCCTCCTTTTCCTTGCGCATCATTGCGGTGGAGTTGGGACTTCGCCCAATGAATCACGCACTGATGACAGTTCTCATGAAGTTTGCTGAAGACTCTCGATATCCTTAAGTTCTGACCGTGAGAAGAACCGCTATGACGCAGCCTGCGCTTGAATTTTCTGATCCGCACGCGCTGATGCATTCCATCATTCAGCGCATCGCCACCGGCCCTGAGTTGTCCAAGAATATTTCACGCGAGGAAGCACGCGGCGGCATGAGCGCGATACTCGATGGCATGGTTGATCCGGTGCAAGCGGCGATCTTCCTCATCGCACTGCGCATGAAACGAGAAACCGACGCTGAAAACCTCGGCATCCTCAATGCGCTGCTCGACGCTACGCAAACCGCAACTGCCGCGGTCGATGTGCTCGTCGATATCGCCGATCCTTACGATGGCTACAACCGCACGCTCCCCGCTGCGCCCTTTCTGCCCGCTGTACTCGCCGCTTGCGGCGTGCCCGCAGTATCGCACGGTGTCGAAAGCATGGGACCAAAGTTCGGCGTCACTCACCGCCAGGTGCTGCGTGCGGCGGGACTGCCGGTTGATCTCACGCCCGCGCAGGCCGCGGCTCGCATCGAGAATCCTGACATCGGCTGGGCATATGTCGATCAGCAGGCGTTCTGCCCCAAGCTGCATGCACTCACTGCGCTGCGCACGCTGATCATCAAGCGTCCGGTGCTCACCACCATCGAAACCGGACTTGGGCCAATACGCGCGCGCGGCCGCACCCATCTCATGACCGGCTTCGTGCACAAAGGCTATCCGCGCATCTATGCCCTGCTCGCCCGCGCTGCCGGCTTTGACTCGGCGCTGATCGTGCGTGGTGTCGAAGGAGGCGTTATCCCTTCGCTGCGCCAGAGTGGCCGCGTGTTTCAATGTCTCGCAGAAGATGAACCGCACGAGCATCCGCTACAGGCTTCAGACTTTGGCGTGGGTGAGACAACCCGACCCGCGAGCATGCCGGGCGCTGCGACCGATGCTGAAACTGCGCCACTCGCTACCGCCTGCGCAGCAGCGGCCGCCGAAGCGGGACTCGCCGCGCTGAATGGCGCGCAAGGTCCAGCACGTGATGCACTGATCTGCGCGGGTGCTACTTGTCTGTGGCACCTCGGCCGCTTCGACACTTTGCATGCAGCGGCCGACGCAGTTCGCATCGCGCTCGACTCCGGACGTGCGCGAAAGCACTTGAACGGAGCGTGAAACAAGCTGGAGCACCTGATCTGATTTCCTGGTCAGATCAGGTATCAGATCCAGAGATGAGCACAGCCCCCACCTTGGTCTTAAATCTTTCTGTGGCAAGCCACTTCAGACAACCGCACAATGGCCGCTATGAAACCAACAGCGCTACCCGTAAACCATACAAGCAGTCTCTCGATTCGCAACAAGGCTTTGAAGAAAAAACGGTATAGAATGCGGCCGCAATATAAATCACGCAGCACGGACACTAGCGTGCAGAGAAATACCGAACGAATGGGGAACGCAAAAAACTCAGCCTCTGCGCCGCCCTTTTCGCGCCGCCTCTCGCGGCTCTGTATCGCAGCCGGCATTGCGATCGCATCGATTGCATGGCAGCCGATCGCACACGCAGATAATCCAGCGCCTGCGGCCAGACACCAGAGCGACTATGATCACGCTTTGCAGCTCGCGCGCGAAGGTCACTATAAGCAAGCGCTCACGACCCTCAAGGCGCTGAGCGCAAACAATCCCGAACACATCGTTTATCGCTACGATCTCGCCACCGTGCTCAGTTGGGCCGGACGTGATCGTGAGGCACTCGATGTCGCCGCAGATTTCGATATGGCGCAAACACCAGCCTACGTGCTGCGCGCACTCGGCGGATCAGCGCGCAACGTCCAGGATTTTGCATTAGCTGAACACTACTATCGCGCCACGCTAAAGCGCGATGCTAGCGACCGCATCGCAGGCGCAGGCCTTGCCCTCACCCTCACTGACCGCGGCGATACCGCCGGCGCTTACGACATCGCGAGCGCGCTTGCAGCGCAGCATCCCAACGATCTTTCCGCTCTTTCCGCGCTCTCTTACGTGCAACTGAACAGCCGGCGTTATTTCGGCGTGCTCGATACCAGCGAGCGCATGTTGCAAATCGATCCCGATAGCACCGATGCGCGCCGCGCTCAGATCATGGCCACTTATCGTCTCGGCGCGCCGCATCTTGCCGCCGATCTCGCAGATGCCACGCCCGGTCTGCTGACAGCGGGTGAACGCGCCCGCATTGAGAACGATCGTCAGGCGATGGCAATCCGCTGGGCACGCCTGCCCGCCACGCCGCAAACCGCGCCTGATCGCAAAGTGCGCATCGCGATCCTTGATCTTCGTGAGGAAATCGCGGCGCTCGAAGCGCGAGGCGAAAGCGACACCCTGCAGACGCGCGGACGACGCTATGATCTGCTGGTATCACTGCATGAACGCGGGCGCAATCGCGAGGCAATCGAGCTCTACGAAACCAGCATCGCCAATGAAAATCGCGACGACATCCCCGCTCATGTACTTGCGACAGCGGGTAATGCATATCTTGCCGAACGTCAGCCGAAAAAAGCACGTGAACTCTTCGAAGAGGCGCTGACCAAAGAGCCTGGTGACTTCTGGACACGGCTGTCACTGGTTTACGCTCATATCGAAGCCGAGGAATTCAAGCAGGCGCTTAGCGTTGCTGACGAACTCGTCGCTTCTGAGCCGATATGGCTAGGCTCGCGACCGGATCGCCGTCCTAACTCCTCGCGCCTGATCGCTGACATTACCGCCGCCTACGTGCGTGCGTATGCCAATGATCTTGCCGACGCCGAGCGTCGCATTGATCCGCTCGCCGAAGCCGCGCCACTCAACGCCGAGCTGCGCACCGCACGCGCCACCATCTGGCTGTGGCGAGGCTGGCCGCGACAAGCGCTGGCTGAATATGACGCCGCGATCGCAGCCATACCAGCAAACCAAGCCGATGCTATTGCCGGCCGTGGCCACGCATTGCTCGAGCTCGACGACTACCGCGGCGCCGAGCAAGCACTGCAAGATCTCAAGCTCGTCTCGCCTGACAGCAGCACCACACGCCAGCTGACGCGTGACCTTGAGCTAGGACGGATGAACGTGCTACGCCTACAAGCCCAGCGCATGGAAAGCTCCGGCTCGCAGCAAGGCAACGAGAGTCTTGGCTTCGACGGCTGGCTGCACGGCGAACTGATGTCATATCACTATCGCCCCTTCCTGCATTATCACTTCCAGCGCGCGAAGTTCCCCGAAGGCACGGCGCTCTACCGGCGCGCTGGCGTTGGCATCGAATATCGCGCGCGCGATGTGCTGCTCGATGCTGAAATCAATCGCAATGTGAGCACCGCTGATGCCAAGGTCGGCATCGCCGCCAATGCGCGCTGGACACCATCGGATCACTGGTCCTTCAGTGCTGGCGCCGACAGTCAGAGTAATGATGTGCCGCTACGCGGCCGTTTCAACGAAGGCATCGACGGCTGGTCCACCAATCTCGGCGTCGACTGGCGCGCGCATGAACTGCGCAGCGCTCACGCCGGTGTTGGTGTATCTCGCTTCAGTGATGGCAATCGCCGCGATTTCGCACAATTGCAAGGCACGCAGCGCATCTTCACTAGGCCGCACTACCGCATGGATGGCGTGCTCGGCGCTTATGCTTCGCGTAATTCACGCAATGACGCAGCCGTGTCTTATTTCAATCCGCGCAGCGACTACTCTGCGGATTTCACCCTCGACAATGAGTGGCTGCAATATCGCCACTACTCGCACACCTTCCGCCACCACCTGGCGCTGACTGCGGGCAACTACTACCAACAGAATTTCGGTTCTGATATGACTTGGGCGCTACACTATGAACAGCGCTGGAGTCCGCATGATCGCTTCGACCTCGGCTACGGCCTGATGCGGGCGCGTCGCGTCTACGACGGCGCAGCGGAATATCAAACCACTTTGCTGGCCGATCTGACATGGCGCTTCTAAATATTCCAGATATGAGGACCGCACTGCGCCTTGCTGCGCTCAGCTTCCTACTGTTCACTCTGAGCAATGCATTGCGGGCTGAGGAAAATCAGCAGAACAATGAGTTCTTCGTGCTGAGCTATCACGACGTTCAGGACGATGCTTCGCACGAACGTCTCGGAGACGCGGTCACCATCGGCACCGATGAGTTAGTCGCGCAGTTCGCCTGGCTGCGTGAAAACCATTACACCATGATCAATCTCGAAGACATCCGCGCCGCACGCGCCGGCACGCGCTCACTACCGCCCAATGCCGTGCTGCTGACCTTCGACGACAGTTATGTCAGTTTTTACACCCGGGTTTTCCCCTTGCTCAAGCTATTCAACTATCCGGCAGTGGTCGCACCGGTAGTCTCTTGGCTGGAGCAACCCGAGGGCAGCGCCGTCGCTTATGGCGACACGCCAGTGCCGCGCTCAAGCTTCATGAGCTGGGGACAAGTGCGCGAGCTCATCGCTTCCGGATTAGTGGAAATCGCCTCGCACAGCTATGAGCTGCATAACGGCGTACCAGGCAATCCACAAGGCAATCTCCAACCCGCTGCCACGACGCGGGCATGGGATGCCGCGCGCGGTGTTTACGAAGACGATGCTACCTACTTTGAACGCGTGCGCGCGGATCTCGAACGCAGCGCACGCATCATTGCGCAGCGCACCGGGCAGCGACCGCGCGCGATCGTGTGGCCTTATGGCCGCTACAATCAAGCCGTCAACAAGATCGCCGATGACCTCGGCATGACACTCAGTTTCGATCTCAGTGAACACGGCAGAAATGATGTGCGCAATCAGGGCATCATCCACCGCGCTTTCATCACTCATGGAGCAACGCTCCAGAGTCTCGTCGACGCCTTCAATACGCCAGATCGGCCGCCTGTCACACGTGCGATGCAGGTTGATCTCGATTACGTCTACGATCCGGACCCTGCACAGCAGGAACACAATCTAAGCCTTCTGCTCGAGCGCGTGCGTGCGCTCGGTGTCGATACGGTATATCTGCAGGCTTATGCTGACCCTGACGGCGACGGCAATGCCGATGCGCTGTATTTTCCGAATCGCCATCTCCCCATGCGCGCTGATCTCTTCAACCGCGTGGCCTGGCAACTGGCGACACGCACGCATACCAATGTCTACGCCTGGCTGCCGGTGCTCGCCTACACGCCCCCACCCGGACACCCGCTTCGCGATCAGGTGGTGAGAGCTGAAGCCGGCGAACAAGATCCAGCGCGTTACCCGCGCCTGTCGCCCTTCAGTGCGGAAGCGCGCGACTTTGTCGGCGATATCTACGAAGACCTTGCTCGGCATTCCTACATCGCGGGAATACTGTTCCATGATGATGCTCTGCTAGCAGAAGATGAAGACGCCTCGCCACTGGCACTAGCGATCTACACCATGGAGTGGGATCTGCCGGCCAGTATCGATGCCATTCGCGCCAATCCGGCAGCGCTCGCAAGCTGGACGCGCCACAAGACCGAACTCCTCGCCGAGTGGACGGACACGCTCGCCGCGCGCGTGCGTGTATATCAGCCTGATATCAAAACCGCGCGCAATCTCTATGCGCCGATTGTGCTCGACCCTGGAGCAGAAGAACGCTTTGCGCAATCGCTACCCGTCGCGCTCGAACGCTATGACTACGCGGCCGTGATGGCCATGCCGTTCATGGAAAATCAGTCGCGCCCCAACGCCTGGTTGACCCAACTGGCGACACGTATCGCGCAGTATCCCAATGGACTCGAGCGCACGGTATTCGCGCTCCAGACCGTCGATTGGCGCACCAGCAAGCGTGTCGACACCGCAGTGCTGCGCGCGCAACTGACGCTGCTGCAACGTCTTGGCGCACGCCATCTTGCCTACTATCCCGATGATTTCATTGCGGATCATCCCAACATTTCCGCTCTGGGCGCCGTGATGTCGACCAGCACTTTTCCCTACCCAGAGTAAGTAAGCAGGCATGGCAGCGCACTTATCACAGATCCTCGACGCACTGACTTCCTTTGCGTTCTATTACCCGCTCTTCATGGCTTATCTGTGGATGATCGGCGCGATCTACTACTATTTTCACTGGGAGCGAAACACTGGCCAGCGCGTCGATGAGCCGCCTGTGCTGCCGGAGTATCCCGGCGTTTCCTTCCTCGTCCCCTGCCACAATGAAGGCGAGGACATCGAAGAAACCATCGAACATCTGCTGCAACAGAAGTATCCAGAATTCGAAATTATCGCCATCAACGATGGTAGCAAGGACAATACCGGCGCCATCCTCGACCGTCTGGCGGAAAAACATCCGAAGTTGCGCATCATTCACTTGGCCACCAACCAGGGCAAGGCGATGGCGCTGCGCACGGGCGCAATCGCCTCGAAATACGAATTTCTAGTCTGCATCGATGGCGATGCACTGCTCGATGAGCATGCGACCCCGTGGCTGATACAGCATTTCGTCTATGGCCCCCGTGTCGGCGCGGTGACTGGCAACCCGCGTGTGCGCACACGGTCGACGTTACTCGGTAAGATTCAGGTCGGCGAATTTTCAGCCATCGTCGGCATGATCAAGCGCGCGCAGCGCATCTACGGCCGCATCTTCACTGTGTCGGGCGTAGTGTCGGCTTTTCGCAAAAGCGCGCTGCACCGCATCGGCTACTGGTCTCTCGATACCGTCACCGATGACATCGATATCAGTTGGAATCTTCAGCTCAATCGCTGGGATATTCGCTTTGAACCCAATGCACTGTGCTGGATTCTCATGCCCGAGACAATGCGCGGCCTATCCCGTCAACGCCTGCGCTGGGCGCAGGGCGGCATGGAAGCTTTTCTGAGATATCTGCCCAATGCCTTTAGCTGGCGCTCGCGTCGCATGTGGATGGTGTATCTGGAATTCATCACCAGCGTCGTCTGGGCCTATCTCATGATCACGATTCTGACGATATGGGTGGCCGGCTTGTTCATCGAACTGCCGCCTGAACTACAACGATTCGCGAACGTGAAGCCGAACTGGAACGGTGTCGTGCTCGGTATTACCTGCATGTTGCAGTTCGCAGTGGCGCTGATGATAGACCGGCGCTTCGAACGCGGCATCGGCAAAATCTACTACTGGATGATCTGGTATCCGGTGATGTACTGGGTGCTCAATGTCTTTACCTGCGCGCTCGCCGCGCCGCGCGCAGTCCTGCGCCGGCTTGGCCACAATACTCGCGGCACATGGGTCAGCCCCGACCGGGGGATACGATGAGCAGACGCCCTCTTATCATTCAGAATGCGCAGCTACAGACATCGCGTCAGCGCTACGCCTATGCGGTGCTGACGCTGGTGTTTTGGGTGATCTGGCTTTATCTATGGACACCGCTCATCACCCTCGTCGCCTGGCTGTTTGGTGCTGAGCGCTTTTATGACGCCATGATCGTCCAAGGCGGTATAGAGCTGGTGAAGAGCCTCATCGGCATATTCTCCCTGCTCATCCTCGGCATGGGCACAGTATTCGGAGGGTGGGCGGTATACAATCGCTGGCTGGTACGAGGGCGCGACAAACGGCGCGGTTCGCCACCTGTCACTGATATTGAGCTCTGCGAGCACTTCCAGATCACAGCAGAACAGCTACAAATACTGCGCTCTTCCCGACATGCGGTAGTTGCCCACAATGACGATGGCAATATCAGCAAGCTGCGCGCAGGGACGCTCCTTCCCCCACCTATCACTCCTAACAACAAAGCTGAAGCGCGGGACTAAGCGGCCACGCGCTTCAGCCATTACTTCGCTCTTCGCTGCTAATCCGCTAACGCGTCCGCTGGCGGAGAGAACCTCTCAAACACTGCTTTATCGGCCTTTCGGGTTCGGATGACGCGAACCACCGAGACTATGGTCGAAACCACTCTTGGGCTCAGGATGATGCCCCATCGCCGCATCAACCTGATACGGCAACGTACCGCACGCGCCTGTTTTGCAGCTCTTGGCGCCCACCAAGTGGTACAGAGGATCCCAGCCCAGCAGAGCCGTCAGGCCAAAATAAACTGACAGCAACCAGAAAATACCATTCCATAATTGGTACGGCGCATTATTGGTCGCGATATAAACCACTGGCGTTGCCAGCAGCACGGCCGTCAATACCCCGCGCAAAATCCGATCCAGCAACGAGAGATTCTGTATTACTCCGAGTCTCGATTTCATGGGTACCTCCATATGGTCCACAAGTCATAACTATCAGACTAGTGCTGTACGGAGGAGTTTTGCCGCCCGACAAAGGCGGCTGAGTATTTTTATATTTTTTGACGCCTTGCATCCTTCCAACCCTCGGTCCTCGCCAATACGATGACACCTCAGCGCCACAGCATGAATGCAAGCCACGATAACGCCATTGAAGTGATCAAAAAGCCGTTATCAGGCGCATGGCATGCAGCTTGCAATCGTGCACATCGAAACGATCACGCGCTGACTGCGCGTGTCGACAACCCACGGAGGAGCGCATGTTCAAGAAGTCGGAGCCCGAGCCGTATCAGAACGGCCACACCAACGGTAGCAATGGCAGCAACGGCAGTATCGCAGCAGCAGCCATCATGGCAGATCGCGAACAGCAGACGCGTGTGCACGCCACCATCGGCGCCACCATTCGCATCAAAGGCGATATCAGCGGCGAGGAAAATCTCACCATCGAAGGCACTGTCGAAGGAACTGTGACGGTGAAAGAACACAGCCTGCAGATCGGCAAAAACGGCCGGCTGAATGCTGACGTCTTCGCCAAGATCATTCGTATCGAAGGACACGTCGAAGGCAATATGCACGCTGAGGAACAAGTCGTCATTCGTTCCAGTGGTGTGGTGCGCGGCAACATCGTATCGCCGCGACTGACCATGGAAGACGGTTGCTCGTTCAAGGGTAGTGTTGATATGGACTCGAGCCGCAAGAGCGAAGTGCGTCGCTTGCCCGCAGAAGCTGCGAGCCAGGCCAAGAACGCCGACGGTTCAACGCCTCTTGCCAGCTGATGACAGCACGCAGCACCATGGCTTCCTCAGGCGCCGAGCATAGCTCGGCACCTGAGGCTACTTTTACATCGCTCGCGCTCCCCATGCTGATAGAGCATTTCGGCGAGCGATACAACTGCCATGCGCTTGAACTCGGCCCTGGCATCGCTGCCAATGTCAGCTTTCTCACCGGCTTCTGCTCGCGCCTGTCGGTTGAAGATCTGCATCGCACGCTCTGCACGCTCGGGGAACCCTACAGCGGGCAGCGCCGCCTTTACTGTCCTCTATTCCAAGCATTGTTACCTCACAGCGCACAGGCGCCGTTCGATCTCGTGCTGCTATGGAATCTGCTCGATTATCTCGACCATGAGGATATTCGTCGACTGAGCGAGCATCTGGCAACACTCGCAACGCGCGGCACACTACTGTATGCCATGGTCTCCACACGTACCCGCATTTGCGCCTCACCACCGGATTACAAAATCCTCGACAGTGCCAATCTCATGCGCATCGCGAACACACCGCAGGAATGCGATGGCCCGCGTCATAGTCAGGTCAGATTGCTCGAACAGATGCGTGGATTTCGCGTAAAAAGATCTTTCCTGCTGCGTAATGGCATGCAGGAATATCTGTTTGAAAAAGTCTAAATAGATGCGGATGGATTTGGACTTCGCTTTGCAAAGCCCGGTAATCCCCCCGAAAATCAGCTGAGTTCAGAAGTGGAATTTTCTCGTAATGTTTACGTAGGAGATTCCAATGAAGAAGTCGAAGTTCAAGGACAGCCAGATCATTGGCTACATCAA
>JAITWN010000205.1 GCA_031285245.1 Chromatiales bacterium
TTATCCGCGTGCGGTATTTTTTTGTATAGCGTTTTGCGCGCAAATTTAGTGGCGAGCCACCATTCTTCATGAGTTAAACCAGCCGGCGGCCATTACTACTAATTTATAGTAGTAATTAGTAGCAAATTTGGACTAAGACGGGCGGTTGGTGTGATGGGTGTTTTTGGTTGGAGGAATGGTTACTTATTGATTTATTTGTTTTTATTTTTATATTCCCGCTCCCTCGCCACCATCCTCTCACAGAAATGACCATTTGCCCCACATGAAAACTACGTTGCCGTTGCCTTTTCCACCGGGAACGTAGGCGCCTTCGATGGAGAGTTTTTTGTAGCCGAATGATGCGATGGGCAGGATCGAGGGGAAGGGGATGTAGTTGGCGATGTCGGTGCGGGAGGCGAAGAAGACGGTGTAGCCTGCGCCGGCATTCCAGGATGAGCGACTCCCGCACATGGCTTTCCAGCCGTATCCGACCATCCATTGCGGTTTGAAGTGTGAGTCTTGAAAGCCCATTGCGTAGAGGCCGTGCCAGTTTTCTTTTTCATCGTAAAGGGCGCGACCATAACCGAGTCCGAAAGGCAGTTCCTGATAGCTGTCGATTTTTTCGCGCGTATACGCCCAGCGCATGTGATAGGTTTTGAACGGCAGGTACAGCTCGGAATTTCCATCCGCCCAGATATGTTTCCAGCGGGGTATCCAGACATCGGATAGCTCGGCCGATGCGGCATCCCACTGGCGAGACAACCAGCTTTTGTCATCATCAGCCTGGCAGGAGAGGCTGGTGCTCAGGCAACACGCAAGAAAAAAGACACGCGGGGAAGTTTGCATGGATAACTCTTGATGGCGAAATCTTGTGGGCACTTATGGCGATATGGCCGGCCATGGCTGGCGTTATTGATGGATTTCCCGCTGACGTGCGAGTTATAACTTCCGCCCGGCTTTGTCTGCAAGGAGAGTCTCAATGTCTGCCATTCCCTTGTTTCCTCGTCGCTGGCCGCCGTCTGATCCGGCTGCGATTCAGCTTTATTCTCTCAATACGCCCAACGGTCAGAAGGTGGGCGTGTGTCTGGAAGAGATGGGGCTGCATTATGAGCCCCATCTGGTGGATATCACCAAGGGCGATCAGATGGATGCGGATTTCATCCGCATTAGTCCCAATAACAAGATTCCTGCCATCATCGATCCGGATGGTCCTGAGGGCGCGCTGTTCGCGCTGATGGAGAGCATCGTGATTCTGCAATATCTCGCAGATAAGACCGGGCAGTTTTTTCCGCGCACGTATCGCGCGCGGATCGAAGCGCAGCAATGGCTGACTTTTCAGGCGGCGCACATTGGGCCGATGTTCGGGCAGTTCGGCCATTTTCATGTCTACGCCAAGGGCAAGACTAGCGATGCCTATGGCGAGGAGCGTTATGCAGCGGAGACACGGCGTCTGCTCGGTGTGCTCGATGCGCGTTTGCAGGAGCGTGATTATCTGATCGGCGATTACAGCATCGTCGATATGGCGACCGCGCCCTGGGTGGATTGCTTGGTCGATTTTTATAAGTCTTACGAATACCTCGGTATGGCCGAGTTCACCGCGGTAGCACGTTGGCGCGCGCAGCTCGCATCGCGCCCGGCATATCAGCGGGGTAAGGAAGTGTGTCGAGTGGTGTGAGGGTTTCGTTTTCGATCGACGTGTACATTTAGTCAGACTCGATCGATAGCAAGCTCAGCTATTCTAAGGAATCTCTGAAAAAGCTCCGTCATTGTGAGGCCAAGCCGAAGCAATTCGCGTAGCAGTCTGGATTGCCACGGGGTTAAAGCCCCTCGCAATGACGATTGTGGGTTTTTCAGACTGCCCTTAAGCCCCAAGCCGCAGTACCACAAAATCAATATCGTTGTGCTGTAAGCGCGAGCGGGCTTGTCCCATTTCGCGCATGCTGGTGTAGGGGCCGAGGCGCACGCGGTACCAGATGTTGGCGTTGCCGATGACGACTTTCTGCACGCTTGATTCGATGCCGAGGAAAGCGAGGCGCGCTTTCATGCCGTCGGCTTCTTCGGCGCGGCGAAAGGAACCGACTTGCAGGATGTATGGACCGTCGTCGCTTTTCTTGGCATTGGCCGGCGCATTCATGGCCTGACGTATGCGCTCATCGCTGAGCTCCACTTCCATCTCGGGGAGCATGGTGTAGAACTCAAAGCGCGCTTTCGCCGGTGGCTCTGGCGGCGGGGGCGGCGTTTTTGCGGGTTTTACAGGGGTGGCGGCAGGTTTGGTGGTCGCTTCCGCGACTTGCTCTTTTTCTTCACTGTGTCGAGAGTGCGGCAGCAGATAGCCAACGCTGCCGATCACGGCGCCGAGGATGAGGCCGCTCGCAAGCCAGAGCAGGCCGCTGTGGTTGACGTGCCAGGGGCCGCTCGTGGGCGTGCTGCGCTTTTTATTCGCGCGCTTGGAGTTTCGCGCCATGCGCTTACATCAGTTCCGGGGCTGATACACCGAGCAGCGCAAGGCCGCTCCCGAGGAGCTGACGTGTTGCCACGATGATGGCGATGCGGGCATCGCGCAGTGCTGCGTCATCAACCAGGAACTGGTGGGCGTTGTAATAGACGTGAAAATCGTTCGCGAGCTCGCGCAAGAAATAAGCAAGCTGATGCGGTTCATGCGCGAGCGCAGCGGATTCGAGCGCTTCGGGATAAAGGCCGAGGCGGAAGATGAGCTGCTGTTCCTGCGCTTCGGTGAGTAGATGCAGATTTGCCATGCCGCGTGCCTGATCCCAGTGAAAACCTTTGTCCTGCATCTGGCGCAGCACGCTGCATACACGCGCGTGAGCATATTGCAGGTAATAAACCGGGTTGTCGGTCGATTGTGATTTTGCGAGATCGAGATCGAAATCCATATGCTGTTCGCATTTACGCAGCACGTAGAAAAAGCGCGCGGCGTCGCTGCCGACTTCATCGCGTAGTTCACGC
This sequence comes from Chromatiales bacterium, assembly GCA_031285245.1. Lineage (GTDB taxonomy): Bacteria > Pseudomonadota > Gammaproteobacteria > SZUA-140 > SZUA-140 > JAITWN01. The sequence continues at coordinate 2,947 of JAITWN010000205.1, forward strand.
AGGGTGACGAACTGGCCGCTGCGCGTCGACATCTGCACCTTCTCGCCACCGCGATAGAGAATCGCGAACTGCACCAGCAGCACGTCGAGCCGGCTGGCATTCAAGCCGAGCGCGGTGAGCGCGGCTTTCACGCGTGGCACATAGCCGTGATGATCAGCGCCCCAGATGTCGATCATTTGGTCGAAGCCACGCTCGAATTTATTCACATGGTAGGCGATGTCAGAGGCGAAATAGGTGAGCGCGCCGTTTTCGCGTACCACTACGCGATCTTTCTCGTCGCCGAAGGCGGTGCTGCGAAACCACCATGCGCCTTCATGTTGATAGAGATGACCGGCTTCGCGCAGGCGTGTGATGACTGCCTCCACCTTGCCGGATTCGAGCAGGCTGCGCTCTGAAAACCATTCCTGATAGTGCACACCAAAAGCGCCGAGATCATCGCGAATGTCCGCGATGATGGTGTCAAGGCCCGCGGCGAAGACGGTGCGGTAGCGCTGTGTGCCGAGCAGCGTCTTGCAGCGTTCGACGATAGCATCGATATGCGTTTCGCGATCACCACCTTGGGCTTCGTCGGGCGGCAGATCGCTCATCACCTGCGCTGCCGGCAGTTTCAGTTCGGTGCCATGGGCCTGCACGAGTGCGCGCGAGATGTCATTCACGTAAACGCCGCGATAGCCGTTGTCCGGAAAACGAATGACTTCGCCAAGCTGTTCCAGATAACGCAGCCACACGCTCGCAGCGAGGATATCCATCTGACGACCGGCATCATTGATGTAGTACTCGCGATGAACGTTGAAACCGATCGCCGCCAGCAGATCAGCGACAGTGGCGCCATAAGCTGCGCCACGGCCGTGGCCGACGTGCAGTGGTCCGGTCGGATTGGCGGAGACGAATTCGACTTGAACGCGCTGACCAGCGCCGCGATTGCTGCGACCGAACGTTGTGCCGGCCTGCAAGATCTCCGGCACGATGCGACGAAATGCGGCAGGCGTGATGAAGAAGTTGATGAAGCCGGGGCCGGCGATCTCGACGCGCTCGACATCATCATGCTTTGGCAGTGTAGCGACGATGCTTTCGGCGAGCTGACGCGGCGCCATGCCGATGCGCTTGGCGAGTGGGAGCGCGACGTTGCAAGCGAAATCGCCGTGGCGTTTGTCCTTGCTGCGATCGATCACGATCTCGGCAGGTATCTCGATCGTGAGCACGCCTGTGTTACGCAGGTGCAGCAAGGCAGCGGTGATGAGCTCGCTCAGCAGCTTCTTCATGGAGATGGTTCCGAATCGAGGGAGGTAGGCGTGTCTTTAAGACGCCGGTTGCAATGGACGCTTATTATCGCTGCTCGCGGCGCGCTTGCAAATCGCGCGTTGATCTCAGTATTCGTCGGCGGGGTCGACATCGAGCGACCAGCGCACGCGACCGGCGGCGGCAAGGCTGTCGAGCGCGGGCACCAATGCGCTGAGTAGTGCATGCAAGCGCGCGCGCTGTGCGGCGAGGAGCAGGAGCTGCGCGCGATAATGCCCGGCGCGCCGCGCCATCGGCGCCGGTGCCGGGCCCAGCAGTTCAACGGGCTGCTCAATGCCAGCAGGCGTGAGCGTCAGCAAACGTGCGCGCGCCGCGCTCAAGAATTCTTCCGGCGCGCCTTCGCGCACGGATTCGGCGCGCAGGATGGCCATATTGCGGTAGGGTGGCATCGCGCTCAATCGGCGCTCGTCCAATAGACCGCGCGCGAAATCCTGGTAGTTCTGCGCGAGCAGGGTGCCGAGCAAGGGATGCTCAGGGCAGCGCGTCTGCACGTAGACTGCGCCGGGTTTGTCGGCGCGTCCAGCGCGCCCTGCGACCTGGGTGATGAGCTGACCCATGCGTTCTCCGGCGCGAAAGTCGACGCCGAACATGCCTTGATCAGCATCGAGGATGCCGACCAGCGTGACGTTGGGCAGATCGTGTCCTTTGGCGAGCATTTGCGTGCCGAGCAGAATCTGTCGCCGTCCACCCCGCATTTCATTCATCAGCGCTTCCATCGCGCCGCGTCGCCGCGTGCTGTCGCGATCGATGCGAAGAATGGTGACGCCCGCAAAGCGTTCGCGCAGCGTTTCTTCCATGCGCTCGGTACCCTGGCCGACGGGGCGCAGATCCGCGCCGCTGCATTGCGGGCAAGTTTGCGGTGGTATTTCTTCCGCGCCGCAATGATGGCAGCGCAGCAAACCGCGCGCGCGATGCAGCACCAGATGCGCATCGCAGCGCCGGCATGAAGCTAGCCAGCCGCAGTCTTCACACAGCAGCGTGGGTGCATAGCCCCGGCGATTGAGAAACAGTAGCACCTGCTCATCGCGCGCGAGATGCGCGGTGATGGCGCGTTCGAGTGTCGATGACAAGCCGTGCGTTGGTCGGTCGGCACGCAGATCGATCAAGCGAATGGCGGGAGGTGTGGCTGCGCCCGCGCGCCGCGCAAGCACGAGATGCTTGTATCTATGTTGCGCACAGTTGTGCAGAGTTTCGAGCGCTGGCGTTGCCGAGCCGAGTACTACGGGGATGCCAAGACGCTGCGCGCGGATTACGGCGGTGTCGCGCGCGTGATAGCGCAGCGAATCCTGCTGTTTGTAGGAGGCGTCGTGTTCTTCATCGACGATGATGGCGCCAAGGTTTGGCGCGGGCGTAAACACCGCTGAGCGCGTGCCAATGATGATGGGCGCAGCCGCGCTCGCCGCCGCGTTCCAGGCCGCGAGGCGTTCGCCTTCAGCAAGACCAGAATGCAGCACCGCGAGCCCGCAGCTGAAGCGCTTGCGCACGCGCGCCACCAATTGCGGCGTCAAACCGATCTCTGGCACCAGCAGTAGCGTTTGCTTGCCAGCGCGGATCATGTGCTCCATGAGCGCGAAATAGACTTCGGTTTTGCCGCTGCCGGTGACGCCGTCGAGCAGAAAAGCCTGAAATCCTTGGGCGGCGATGATCTCAGTGGTGGCTGCGTGCTGATCGGCATTGAGCGCTGGGCCGTCGTGGATGTGCGTTGGTATCGTCGCGCGCGGCGCTTCGCGCTCAGCGATGATGCATTCAACCCAGCCTTTTTCAGTGAGCACGCGCACGGCGCGGCGCCAGTCTTCATCGCCGCAAGCCTCATTCAGTTCATCGGCATCGAGGCCGCGCGCATGTTCACGTAGTGTGAGTAGGAGGGCGCGCTGGCGTGCGGCGTTTTTGAGCTGTGCGAGGTCGATGTCGTGTCCGGCAGTGGTGATGCGCCAGCGCTTGGTTGCCATTTCGCGCGCGGATCGCCCATGACGCAGCAAGCCGGGGAGCGCGCTGCACACCACTTCACCGATCGGGTGGTGATAATACCCGGCGCACCAGGACAGCAATTCGAGCAGATCCGGGGGGAGGGCGGGCGTTTCGTCCAGCACGTCGAGCACTTGTTTCAGGCGCTGCTGGGGCACTTCGCTCGACGGCGCGCCGCTCATGACCACGCCGATGCGCGTGCCACGCCCAAAAGGAACGCGTACCCGGCTGCCTGGCGCTACCGCCCTGCCGTCCGCGGGGGGCAGATAGTCAAATAGCGCATACAACGGCGCCGGAATCGCAATACGTAATACCGCGATGTCGGTCTGTGGATAACTTTGTGGACGAGTGAGAGTCAAGAGGCGAATCCGCGCTGGTCTGCTCTTGGCGAGATGCGCCGGGGAATCAATGGGGATTTTATAATTTTATATTTATCAATATGTTGCAATCAGTCCTCGGGATCATATCCAAGTCTGCGAAGTCAAGTATCGTTGCCGAGGGAATTGTGCATAAAAAAGATTTCCGGGCGAAATTTCTTGTGTATAAGGCAGATAGCGCACCTTGTTACATTCAGGCATCGGTGTTTGTCCTAAATCGGCTTGACAACCACCAGCAGGACGACAGCGATCAGAATCAGCACCGGAAGCTCGTTCAGCCAGCGATAGAACACATGGCTGTGAACGTTGCGATCCTGCCGAAATGCTGCCAGCAGCTTGCCGCAATAGAGGTGATAGACGACGAGGAGCGCCACCAAGAGCAGTTTGACGTGCAGCCACATCGCGTCGTGATAGGCCTCCCAGGCGTAGACCACCAGCATCCACAGACCAAGGGCGATGGTGAGGATCATGCCCGGCGTCATGATGCCGTAGTAGAGCTTGCGCTCCATGATTTTGAAACGTTCGCGCCCTGGGGTGTCTTCGCACTGCGCGTGATAGACGAATAAACGCGGCAAATAAAACAGGCCAGCGAACCAAGTGACCATGAATACGATGTGAAATGCCTTGATCCACTGCACGGCGAGCTCATCCGAAGAGTAGGGATAACGCGCGAACACTATACTGATCGCGGCGCGGACTTGCCAACGAGGTGGAGCGGGTTTGTGTTGATGCTACTTTGATGAGGGCGTGGAAACGAGCGAGCGGCCTTGACTTGGCAGGGTGATCACTTTAGATTAGCCGCCCATTGCTAGCTAGTATCTGGCAACAGTGACAAAAATCATAAATGCATTACAAAAAAACTTGCGGCTGCCGGCCGCATTTTTTTTGCCCATTTTCCAGCAGAAATCCCGTGTTTTTCTCGTTCAGCCGCGCTCTAGCAGACCGGCGTCCACATAGCGCAACCCATCGCTGAGTGCACTGGCGTTGAGGCCGTATTGCTTGAGCACGAACGCAGCAGCAGCGCTGCGTATACCGGTCTGGCAGTAGCAGATATAGCGACGCTTGCGATCGAGTTCGCGCGCCATGCGGTGTAGGGAAGGCATGGGAATATTGAGCGCACCTGGGAGATGAGCATGCCGATATTCCGAAGCGAGGCGCACATCGATCCAGGCCGCACCTTCATTGATGCGCGCGCTGGCGGCGGCGAAATCGAGCCACTCCAGCGTGGGAGCGCGCAGCAGTTTGTTGAAATCTTCCTTGGACAGACGCAGCAGCACGCCATCGCTCATCATCGAAACCGTGGCGTTACGCGGATTGTCGGTGAGCAGCGCGGCTTCACCGAAGGTGGCACCCTTGTTGAGCTCGGCCATGACGATGGAATCCTCATCATCGTCTGGATTATGAGTGACCAGCGCGGTGCCGTCGTCGATCATATAGAAGTAGTCGCCTTGATCACCTTGGCGAATGATGACCTGGCCGGCGTTCACCAGAATCGGTTCGAGGCGATGCAGCAGTTCTTCGAGATTGGTCGGCGGCAGATTGCGAAAGGTCGCCGATTTCAGCATGGTTTTCAGCCAACTCGATTTATTCACGCTGATGATGCGACCTTCGGTCATTACCACCGCTTCTTCCGGTACCGCAATCTGCGCCCAGGTCAGCAAACGATTGAGCAGTTCGGCATCAACACGCAAGATGGTCACGCGCGATGCGGTAACCGCGGACGTTGCGCAAAGTGCTTCTTCAGTGATGATCGGATGTAGTGCCTCGGGACTGCCCGCGCTGATGACCTGACGCTTGTCCTTATCAAGGTGTACTTCGATATCGCCGCGCAACAGATAAATAGCCTGATGATCAGGCTTGCCGTTATGCAGCACGGGAAGTCCGGGCTCCAGTGATTCGAGACGGGACTGCGCTACCAATTCATTGATGTGATCGGCTGGCAGCGAAGAAATGGGTTCCAGCCTGCGCACGGCATCGATGCTGGTCATTGCAGGAGATAAGCTCACTTGAATCCATTCCTTTCGAGGTCCGCGGACATTCAGCCGTTTTGCGGGCGACTGGAGCCTTTCCATCGGCCGTTATGGAAAATTCTTCAGTGAGTGCTTACTTGAAGCGTCGCGCAGTCGCCGCACCAAGCGCGGCGACTGCGCGGTGTGGATGGCGATCAACCGCCGAGTTTGCGCACGCCTTTTTCGCTGCCAAGCAGAAGCACATCGGCGGGACGCAGGGCGAAGAGACCGTTGGTGACGACACCGGCGATGTTATTGAGTTGGCGTTCGAGTTCTGGCGGATTGACGATGCTAAGGCCACGCACGTCGATGATGAGATTACCGTTGTCAGTGACGAAGCCTTCGCGCAGGGCAGGCGTGCCGCCGAGCTTGACGATCTGGCGCGCGACGTAGCTGCGTGCCATCGAGATGACTTCGATCGGCAGCGCAAAGGCGCCAAGTACATCCACCAGCTTGGAATCATCGGCGATGCAGATGAATTTGCGGCTGGCCGCAGCCACGATCTTTTCGCGCGTGAGCGCGCCGCCGCCGCCTTTCACCAGTTGCAGATGTTGATTGCTCTCATCGGCACCATCTACATAGAGTGGGATGTCGCCGACCGAATTGAGATCAAAGACCGAGATGCCATGGGCTTTCAGGCGCAGTGCCGAGGCTTCGGAGCTGGCAACGGTGCCGTCGATGCGGTTCTTGATGCGGGCGAGCGCATCGATGAAATGGTTGGCGGTCGAGCCGGTACCGATGCCGACGATCGCGCCTGCTTCCACATATTCGAGCGCTGCTTCGGCAGCCTGCTTTTTTTGTTCATCCCGCGTCATAACACTTCCTCCAGGGCACGGATCATTGTCCAGTTGCGCGATCATAACCGAGCTGGCGCGTTAATGTCATTGCGGCGCTAGGCAGGAACGGGCGGGAATTGCTAACGTATGCGCCATGAAAAACGACTATCTCAGTATGATCCTCAAGGCGCGCGTTTATGACGTCGCACGTGAAACCCCGCTTGATCCGATGAAAGCGTTGTCCGCGCGGCTCAGCAACAGCGTGCTGTTGAAGCGCGAAGACTTGCAGCCGGTGTTCTCTTTCAAGCTGCGCGGTGCTTACAACAAGATGCAAGCGCTATCACCGCAGGCGCGCAGCAAGGGCGTGATCGCTGCTTCAGCGGGCAACCATGCACAAGGCGTGGCGCTCGCGGCTTCACGTCTTGGCATCAAGGCGCTTATCGTCATGCCGGCGACCACGCCGGCGATCAAGGTGGCGGCGGTGCGTTCGCATGGTGCCGGTATCGTGCTCCATGGCGACACCTATGATGAAGCCTATGCACATTCTATGGAACTCGCCGAGCAGCGTGAGCTTACTTTCATTCATCCTTATGACGATCCGCTAGTGATTGCAGGGCAAGGCACGGTCGCCATGGAGATGCTGCGTCGCGACGCAGATACCGTGCATGCCATCTTTGTGCCGGTCGGTGGCGGTGGATTGATCGCTGGCGTGGCGGCGTATACCAAGGCGCTCTATCCCGAGATCAAAGTCATCGGTGTGGAACCTGAGGACGCGCCCACACTGCATCGCGCGCTCGCGGCGGGGCGTCGCGTCGTGCTCAATCAGGTGGGTATCTTTGCTGATGGTGTTGCCGTGCGGCAGATCGGCAAAGAGACTTTCCGCATTGCGCGCGAGTGCGTGGACGAGGTGGTGCTGGTATCCACCGATGAGATCTGTGCCGCCATCAAGGATATCTTCGACGACACGCGCTCGATCGCGGAGCCTGCCGGTGCGCTCGGCGTGGCAGGTTTGAAGAAATATGCGGAGCGCGAAAAGTTGACCGGGCAGCGTCTGATCGCGATCGACAGCGGCGCGAATATCAATTTCGATCGGCTGCGGCATGTCTCCGAGCGCGCGGAGCTCGGTGAGCAGCGCGAAGCATTGCTGGCAGTGACCATCGAAGAGAAGCCGGGTAGCTTTCTCAATTTCTGCCGTTTGATCGGCAAGCGCAGCATTACCGAATTCAATTATCGCTATGCCGATCCGAGTCGCGCGCATGTGTTCGCCGGCATCGAGCTGCGGCGCGGCGGGGATGAGAAGAACGAGCTGATTGCCAAGCTGCGCGATGAGGGCTACCCGGTGATCGATCTCAGCGACAACGAAGTGGCCAAGCTCCATGTGCGGCACATGGTCGGAGGTCATGCGGATGGTGCGGGCGATGAAACGCTCTATCGCTTCGAGTTTCCAGAGCGACCTGGGGCATTGCTCGCATTTCTCGGCTGCATTGGTCGGCGTTGGAACATCAGCTTGTTCCATTACCGCAATCACGGCGCGGCCTATGGTCGCGTCTTAGTTGGTATTCAGGTTGCGCCATCTGAGAAAGACAAACTGCAATCGTTTCTCGACGGACTCGGTTATGCGTATTGGGAGGAGACCGGTAATCCGGCGTTCGAACTCTTTCTCGGGCGAGGTTGAACGGATTTCTTAAATGCGAAAAGGCCCGCAATCGCGGGCCTTTTCGCATTTGACGGGGGAAGCGGGCCCGATGATATCGAAGCCCGCGCCTACTCCCCGCTTTACTCCACTACTTACGCCTTCTTCTTCGCAGCGGCCTTCTTCTTCGTGGTCGCCTTCTTTTTCACGCCGGCCTTCTTCTTCGTGGCCGCTTTCTTCTTGGCGCCGGCTTTCTTCTTCACGCCAACCTTCTTCTTGGTTGCAACCTTCTTCTTGGTCGCAGCCTTCTTCTTCGTTACTGCTTTCTTCTTAGTGGCCATTGATGTTGTCCTCCAAGTGTTGTAGAGCGAAGTTAGTATAAACATCTTTGCGCATAAAGCTAGTATCTCGCGCAAGTTTTGCATCGACTGTGGTATCGACGCTTCACGCATGTTCTTGAGTGTTTTTCGCTTCTATCTCGTTTGGAAGCGCTGTTTCACAGCGTTGTGAGTATGCTTTCGTGGCGCTTCATCGGGGCTATCTCGCGTTTCAATACGTGTAGAAAACAGCTTAAATAAAGGCGTTTTTGCAAATTCGTTTATATGCGAAGGTGTCTTTGAGGGTGGCGTGTCAGCGCTTTCGATCAGCGCCGAGTGCGTTGATGAAATTCCATTCGGCGATGGTGACAGGCGTGATCGACAGACGATTGCCGCGACGAAGAATCGTCATGTTTTCGAGCTCTGGATGTGCGCGCAGCTCGCGCAAGTCGATGAACGGATCGAATTCATGTCGATACTCGACATCTACCATGTACCAGCGCGGATCGTTCGCGCGCGCGCGCGGATCGTAATAGGGACTTTCGGGGTTGAGAGCAGAAGGATCGGGATGAGCTTCGCGAATGACTTCAACGATGCCGGCGATTCCCGGTTCTGGGCAGCTCGAATGATAGAAAAAACCGAGATCACCGCAGCGCATCTCGCGCATGAAGTTGCGCGCCTGGTAGTTGCGCACCCCATCCCAGTGTTCGCGGCGGCGTGGACGTTTACGCAGATCATCGATCGAGAAGGTGGAAGGTTCGGATTTGAGTAGCCAATGGTTCATCGCGGGTCTCTCTTTATTCCTTAATAGCACCTAACAAAATGTTTTTTCGAAAGCGTCGCTAGCCGGTTTTTATTTCCCCTCCCCCATTTGTGGGGAGAGCGTAGCGAGGGGGCGCAGCCGGTCGGGGGAGAGGGCTATGAGCAATGAATAGGTATTTTTTTGTTAGGCGCTCTTATTAGTTATTCACGCCGCGGGTGATGGTCGCGATGAAAGCGGATCAGGCGGCGTTCAGTGAGGCAGGTATCGAGTGGCACGTCCCAGGCTTCGGATGGCAGTGCATCGACATGCTGGAATTCATGCGCGACACCACATAGCGCGGGGCGTCGCCAGTGTTTGCGGCGGGTGAGGAAGGCAAGACTGCGATCGTAAAAGCCACCGCCCATGCCGAGGCGATTGCCTTGATCATCAAACGCCACCAGCGGCATGAGAATAAGATTGATGTGCGCGGCACTGATGCGATGGCGCATGCCGAGTGCGGGTTCACCGATGCCGAAATGATTGGCGATTAGTCGGTCACCAGGTTGCCATGGCATGAACCACAGACGTTCGCGTGCCATCGAATCGAGCACGGGCAGAAAGCAGTGCCTGCCCATGGCATGAGCGCGTTGCAACAGAGGCAAGACATCGATTTCGCCATCGGTGCAGAGATAGAAAGCGATGTTCTGATGGTTGTGCAGCAATTGACCGCGTATCGCGGTTTGGCGCAGTGCATGCGCGGCGTGCAGTTGGGCGCTTTCACTTAAGGCGCGGCGCTGCGCGCGCATGCGTTGACGCAGCTCGGTGCGCGTCGCTGTCATCGCGAACCGGAAGTACTGCTGGGCAGGGGATGAGTGAAAAGAGGAATCGAGCAAGGAGGGTGGGTATCCTCCGCGAACACCGTCGCAGATCCTCGCCCTTGAACCAAAGGTTCAGGTGGGGACAACGGTAGCGTCACAGGCTTTCCGCTCGAGGCGGACATGCGCAAAGACGCCAGCACTATGCCCCCGGGGCGCATGAATAGGCTCAAGAGTAGTCCAGATCCACTAACCTGTGCCGCAGCGGATACCCAAAGCCATGATCGGGCGCTTCGCCCTAAAAATCAATTCTTCCGTTTTTGTAGCGATCGAGCACGCGTTGCATGCGGGACTGAAGGCCCGCAATGCGCGGCAGCGCGCTTTGGTCTAGGTAGTCGTTGCGCGACTGTTGCTGCAGCATTTCGTTGGCGATGTTGAGAGCGGCCATGATCGAGATGCGCTCGAGGCCGATGACGCGGCCGGTGTCACGGATTTCACGCATGCGCTCATCGAGATGGCGAGCGGAGAGCAGTAGCGATGCACGCTCTTGCGCCGCGCAGGCGATGAGAAATTCCTTATCTAGAATGCGGATGGTGATCGGCTCTTTCGCTTGCTCGTCGGAGGGTTTCACAGTTCGGTTTCCAGGACTTTGAGCCGGGAGACCATCCCTTCGATCTTGCGGCGGGTGAATTCGTTGTTTTCGGTGAGACGCATGTGGGCAGCTTCCATCTGCGACTGTTTGGCGCGCAAACGATCGTTTTCCTGCTGAAGCTTTTCACAGATGGCGATGAGTTCCTCGATCTGCGCTGAGAGCAGGTCGAGATCGATGGCTTCCACGGCATTGATGCGTTTTGATGTCATGCGGGCAACTATAGTGCTGCGCCCAGGCAGGGTCAACGGTGTACGTCACCGCTGCCGGGCTTTTTCTTTTATCATAGCCGCTTCAAAATCGGCGCCGTCGACGCTGCATACGGCCGGGCGTCGGTCCAGATGGATTGCCGTGGGATCATCAGAGGAATCATGGAAATCACATTGCTCGAAAGAGCGTTGCAGCGCATGGGCGGGCAGGAAGGCGCGACGGAGAGCCACGGCATACTGTGTGGATTGCTGTGCGCGCGGGGTGAAGTCTCATTGCCGCAATGGCTGGCTTTGCTGCAAGCGCCCGGTGAAGATCACGACAGCGACATGACGCATGCTGACGAGCAGGAGTTGGTCGCCGGACTCTATCGCAAAACGGTTGCTTGCTTGTGCGGGAAGGAAGCTTTGCTCGAGTTGCTGTTGCCGGAGGATGATGAAGCCCTGGGGCTGCGCTCCGAAGCCATGGCGCAGTGGTGCAGTGGTTTTCTCTATGGTCTTGCTGCTGGTGGCATCAAAGATCTCACCGTCTTGCCGGATGACGTGCGCGAAATCGTCGCCGACATCGCTGAGATCTCGCATGCCGATCTTGAAAATAGTGGCGAGGAAGAGGAGAACGCCTACGCCGAGCTGGTGGAATACTTGCGTGCCGGTGTCACGCTGGCGTTCGAGCTGCTGGAATCAGAGCGGGAGTCCGCGCGCGAAGCGGCGCCCGGGCAGACGCTGCACTGATCCTCACCCCTCCATATATATAGAATATATAGATAAGCATTACGCGGAGTATCCCATGGCCGAGTCCAGCATCGAGGTTTCGAAGCAACACCAAAATAGACGCCGCCGCTTGATGCGAGCAATGGGCAGAAACAGCATCGCCATCCTGCCCACCGCCGTCATCAGTGCACGCAATAATGATGTCGAATATCCCTTTCGCCACAACAGTGATTTCTATTATCTGACTGGCTTCGAAGAGCCACGCGCTGTCATGGTGCTGATCCCCGGGCGGCCGGAAGGTGAATTCATTTTGTTCTGCCGAGAACGCGATCCGCAGATGGAGCTTTGGAACGGCAGACGTGCCGGCCTTGAAGGTGCGCGCGAAATCTACGGCGCCGATGTCGCTTATCCCATTGAAGCGCTCGATGAGTATCTGCCCGCATTGCTCGAGAACCGTGACCGCATCCATTACACCCTCGGTAGCGATCCTGATTTCGATCGCCGCATCTCTTGGTGGATGAAACAAGCCAAGCGCAAGAGCAGGGCGGGCGTGCATGTACCGGCGGAGCTCGTGTCGCTGGAGCATCTGGTGCACGAGATGCGTTTGTTCAAGGATCGCGAAGAAGCCGCATTGATGCGCCATGCGGCGCAGATCAGCGCCGCCGCGCATAGCCGCGCGATGATGGTCTGTCGTCCTGGCATGATGGAATATCAGCTCGAAGCAGAACTGGTGCACGAATTCATGTCGCACGGCGCGCGCAGCGTTGCGTATTCTTCCATTGTCGGCGGCGGTGCCAACGCCTGCGTGCTCCATTATACGAGCAACGATGCCATGCTGCGTGATGGTGATCTGGTGTTGATCGATGCCGGCGCCGAATATCGCGGCTATGCTTCTGACATCACTCGCACATTCCCGGTCAATGGTCGCTTCACCGAGGCGCAGCGCGAGCTCTATGATCTCGTGCTCGAGGCGCAATTGGCGGCAATCGCCAAAGTAAAACCCGGCAATTGCTGGAACGATCCGCACGATACTGCGGTGCGCGTGCTGACCAAAGGCATGGTTGAACTCGGTTTGCTCAAAGGCGATGTTTCCAAACTGATCAGCGAAGGTGAATACCGCCGCTTCTACATGCATCGCACCGGTCACTGGCTCGGCATGGATGTGCATGATGTCGGCGAATACATGAGTGGCGAGCAGTGGCGCAAACTCGAACCTGGCATGGTGCTGACGATCGAGCCCGGCATTTATGTTGCCGCTGGCAGCAAGGGAGTTGCCAAGCGTTGGTGGAATATCGGTATTCGCATCGAGGACGATGTGCTGGTGACGCGTGGTGGTTGCGAGGTGCTGACGCGCGACGTCCCTAAAGATGCCGATGAAATCGAAGCATTGATGGCCAGCCAGCGCGCAGCGTAATGACTGATTTCGACGTCGCTATCGTCGGTGGTGGACTCGTGGGCGCGAGCCTTGCCTGCGCGCTTGGCGGCAAGGGTTTGCGCATCGCGCTCATCGAGTCCGTGCCCTTAGGCGCGCCTTCCCAACCGAGTTACGACGATCGTTCCGTGGCGCTTGCCTGGGGTACGCGTCGCATTTTCGACAGCATGGGCTTGTGGGCGAGCATCGCCGCGCAGGCCGAAGCCATCACTGAAATTCAGGTTTCCGATCGTGGCCATTTCGGCGCTGTGCGCCTGCATGCCGAGCGCTTTGGTGTCGAAGCGCTCGGTTATGTCGTGGAAGCGCGTGTGCTCGGGCGCGTCTTTACTGATGCGTTGCCAAAGGTCGAAGGATTGGAAGTAATCTGTCCGGCCAGTCTCAGCAGCTCGCGCACCGAGGATGACGCTGTTCATCTGAGCATTGAGTTTGCAGGAGGCACACGCGAACTCAGCACGCGTTTGCTGATCGGCGCGGATGGCGCGGATTCCATGGTACGTCGCCATGGTGGTATCGAGAGCAGTCGCGTCGATTATGGTCAGACCGCAGTGATTGCCAATGTCACGCCTGAGCTCGCCCATCGCGGTCGCGCCTTTGAGCGCTTCACTTACAGTGGTCCGCTCGCGTTGCTGCCGCTGAAGGATTACGGTCAGGGCGAGCGTTGCGCGTTGGTGTGGACGGTGCGCAGTCAGCAGCGCGATGACATCCTTGCTTTGAGCGACGAGAAATTTCTGAGTGCCTTGCAGGCGCGCTTCGGCAATCGCCTCGGCCGTATGCTGCGCGTCGGTGCGCGCAGTGCTTATCCGCTCGCGCTGCTGCGCGCCGAGCGCTATACCGCCGAGCGCCTGGCATTGATCGGCAACGCCGCACACACGCTGCATCCGGTCGCCGGTCAGGGTTTCAATCTTGGTTTGCGCGATGCGGCAACACTCGTGGAGTTGATCGTTACAGCGCATTACAATAGTGATGACCCCGGCGCTGCGTCATTGCTCGCGCGTTATGAAGCCTGGCGCCGAGAGGATCAGCACCGTGCCATCACACTCACTGATGGGCTCATCCGCATCTTCAGCAGTGATTTCGCGCCGCTGGTGGTGGTGCGTAATGTCGGCTTGGTCGCGCTCGATCTGATCCCCGCGCTTAAGAGCGTGCTCGCGCGTCAGACCATGGGCATTGCGGGTCGCTTGCCGCGTCTCGCGCGTGGGTTGCCGCTGTGAGCGTGGAGCGTCGCTGCGACGTCGCCATCATCGGCGCGGGCATGGTCGGTGCTGCGCTCGCGGCACTGCTGGCGCGGGGTGGCGCCGAAGTCGCGCTGATTGAAGGCGCGCCGCTTGATTTCAATTGGCCTGAAGGCTCCACCGATAAGCGCGTTTCAGCGCTCACCGTCGCATCTGAACGTCTATTGAGGCATATCGGTGTGTGGCCGCGTCTCGCGGATTTGGGCGTCAGCCCGTTTCACGAAATGCATGTCTGGGATGGCACGGGTATTAATGGCGCCGGCGGCGAGATTCATTTCGACAGCGCCGATCTCGGCGAGCCGCGCCTCGGCCACATTGTGGAAAATCGCGTTATCCAGCGCGCTTTGATCGAGCATCTGCGCACCTGTGATTCGGTGTCTCTGCACTGTCCGCTGCGTTTGAATGCGCTCACGGTCAGCGATACCGAGGTCAGTCTCGATCTCTCTGACGGCAGCGTGATTTCTGCGCGCTTGGTGGTGGGTGCCGATGGTGCGTCCTCGCGCGTGCGTGAACTTGCTGGCCTCGAAGTGCGTGGTCGTGATTATGGTCAGCATGCGTTGGTCGCCAATGTTGCGACTGAATTCTCGCATCGTGCCACTGCTTGGCAGCGTTTTCTGCCCGAAGGTCCGCTCGCTTTTCTGCCGCTGCGCGATGGACGTTCATCGATCGTGTGGACGATGCAGCCGCAATCAGCAGAAGTGTTGCTCGCTGCCGATGATGAAGCGTTTTGCGCTGAGCTCACGCGAGCATTCGATGCGCGTTTGGGGCAGGTCATTGCGAGCAGTCCGCGTGCGGCTTTCCCTTTGCGCATGCAGTACGCACCGCATTATGTCGCGCCGCGCGTGGCGCTGGTGGGTGATGCTGCGCACGCCATTCATCCGCTCGCTGGCCAAGGCGCGAATCTCGGTTTTCTCGATGCTGGTGCGCTTGCGGAAACGCTCATCGATGCGCTGCATGCCGGGCATGATCCTGGCGCGCGCGCGGTGCTGCGTCGCTACGAGCGTTGGCGCAAGGGCGATAATCTGGCAACGATGATGGCGATGGATGGTTTCGATCGTTTGTTCGGATCGCGTTTACCGCCCGTCGCATGGGCGCGCCGCTTTGGTTTGAAGCTCACCGACAGAGCGCTCCCGCTCAAGAATTTCCTCATGCGTCATGCCATGGGTTTGCACGGCGATCTGCCGGCAGTCGCGCGCGGCGGCATGCAGCGGTAACTTTTCTTCCACACGAGCCCTCAGAATCCTTGTCATGATCGTTACCCGTTTTCTGGCGATGTTGTTGGCGAGCGCTGTACTTATCTTCGCTTTGTTGCGGCCCGGCGCGCTTGATGCACTTTCCGCGTTTACGGCGTTACCACCTGCCGCTATCGATGCTGCTTTGTGTGTCTTGTTGTTTGCTGCCGCGATGCAGCTGCGCGCGCGCGGACCGCTGCGCGCACTCGCCGTTGTCATGCAGTTTTCCCTGTTCGGTACGGTGCTTGCGATCCTGCTGCTTGGCGCCGTCGCGCAGTGGGTGTTCGGTCGCTTTGGCGTTGAGGTTTCCTATGTGTATTGCCTGCTGTTCGCGGCACTGATTGCGCCTGCCGATCCGCTCGCGATGCAGCGTTCACTGTCACTTGCAGGTGCTACGCCAGGGCTTGGGCGACACGCCGTCGCCGAGTCGCTGCTCAGCAGTCTATTCGGGCTCATCTTTTTCAGCGTGACGGTGGTACGCATCGGCGGCACGAAGGCAGGATTGTTTCCGCTACTTATGCAGCAGGCGGGTGGTGGTGTGCTGCTCGGTTTGTGCCTGGGCTTGCTGCTGCTTTATGCGCTGCGCAAAGTGTCAAGTTTGTTCGCGATGATCGTGTGCCTGGCGGCAGCCGTGATTGCGGCGTGGGCGCTTGGTCAGATGATGGGGATCGGCGCGCCACTCGCCGCGGGTATCGCTGGCTTGGTGCTCGCGTTTCAGGATGATGAAATTTTCGGCGACGCTGCTCGGCGTGAACGGCTGAGCGATATCTGTCTGCCATGGGCAGAGATCGCAACCGCGCTCTTGTTGCTCGCGCTCGCGTTCAAACTCGTCGTCACACAACCACCGATGTCGTATTTTGGTATCGCGATCTTCGTGTTGCCGATAGTGGTGGTCGTGCGCACCGCGCTTGTCGGTTCAGCAGTGTGGCTGTTTGGTCGGCGCTGGTCAGTGCCACGTGCATTGCCAGCAACGATGGCCTGGGGTGGCTTGCGCGGCGGCATGGCGGCAGCGCTCGCACTTATGCTGCCCGGTGATGATGAGGCGACGCTGCTGATACAAACCATCGTCTTCGCCATGCTGGCATTCTCGATTCTGATGCAGTCCGTGGGACATGGCTTGATGTTGGTGACGAAGCGACCGCTGAGCGAGGTGGTGGAAGAACAGCCTGAAGTGGTTGTTGACGAAAGCTCAACTCATCGTTGAGAGGCTGCCCTCTCCTTAGCCGGCACTCTCTCCCAACCACTCCCGCAGTGCGCGCAGGCTTTCCGGCGTGCCGATGTCTCGCCACGCGCCGCGATAGAGTTCTCCGCTGACTTCGCCGCGCGTGATGGCGGTGCGTAGTAGAGGGGCGAGGGGAAATGCGCCTGGTGTGCAGCTAGCAAAGAGTTCGGCGCGCAATACGGCGATGCCGGTGTAGGTATAGAGCTCAGCGCCTTCGTTGCTGACGATGCCATCTTTGAGTGCGAAATCGCCGCGCGGGTGATGCGGGGGATTCGGTGCGAGCACTAAGTGCGCGAGTCCGCGCGGTGGCGTCAGCGTGGCGAAGGGGAAGTCGGTCCAGATGTCGGCGTTGACGATGACGAACACCTCTTCACCCAGCAGCGGCAGTGCGCGGTGGATGCCGCCGCCGGTTTCTAGAGCGTGTGTGCCTTCGCGTGAATAAATCACGTGCACGCCGTACTGTGTGCCATCGCCGAGACGCGCTTCGATTTGTGCGCCGAGATAGGCGTGATTGATGACGATGCGCGTAAAGCCATAGTTG
The DNA here is from genome assembly GCA_031285245.1 of Chromatiales bacterium. Classification (GTDB taxonomy): domain Bacteria; phylum Pseudomonadota; class Gammaproteobacteria; order SZUA-140; family SZUA-140; genus JAITWN01. The sequence goes on from JAITWN010000205.1 coordinate 20,105, forward strand.
GCGAGGGCGCTGAGATGATGTTCGATCAGGCTGCGACCGCCCGCTTCGATCAGCGGCTTGGGCGTGGTGTCGGTGAGAGGGCGTAAGCGTTCACCGCGACCTGCGGCGAGGATCATGGCGGGCAGGGTCATGACGCAACTCTGCGCGCGGCGCGTTCAGACCACATCTTCTGCTTTGCGTTCGCGCGACAACAGCGCTTTCAGCGCTTCGCGTGGTGACTTGCCTTGATGGATGACGTTGAAGACTTCATTCGAGATCGGCATGTCGATGTCGTGTTTACGCGCGAGGCGAATGACTTCGCGCACGGTTTCAACGCCTTCGATGACTTGATGGGTTTCGCCGCTCGCTTCAGTGAGCGTGCGTCCGCGCCCGAGCGCGAGTCCGAGTTTGCGATTGCGTGATTGATCGTCAGTGCAGGTGAGCACCAGATCGCCGAGGCCGGCGAGACCAGTGAAGGTTTCGCGGCGACCGCCGAGTGCGACGCCAAGGCGAGTGATTTCGGCAAGCCCGCGTGTGACGAGCGCGGCGCGCGTGTTGGCGCCAAGGCCCATGCCATCGGCAATGCCGGCGGCGATGGCGAGTACGTTTTTCACCGCGCCGCCGACGCTGACGCCGATGATGTCATCACCGGTGTAAACGCGGAAATGATCGCTGGCGAAGCGCGCGGCAAGTGAGGTGGCAAAGCCTGAGGCATCAGCAGCGACGGTGACAGCCGTTGGCAGTCCACGGGCGACTTCCATGGCGAAGGTCGGACCGGAAATGATGGCCCGTGCCGTAGTCTGCGGCAGTTCTTCCGTGATCACTTCATGCAGCAGCTTACCCGTGCCAGGATCGAATCCTTTGGTTGCCCAGGCGAGGCGCAGCGCGCTGCCGTCATGTGCGGCGACGGTGCGCAGTGTGCTGCGAAAACCTGCGCTCGGTACGGCGATCAAGAGATCGCGCGTGCGCGTGAGTGCGCGCGCGAGATCCGGTTCGGGTTCGAGCGCGGGTGGCAGCAAGATGCCGGGAAGAAAAGCGGTGTTGGTGCGCGTGCGCGCCATTTCTCGCAGATGATCAGGCTCACGTGACCAGAGCAGCGTGGGCACGCCATTGCCGGCGAGAAGCACGGCAAGCGCCGTCCCCCATGAACCGGCACCGATGACCAGGACAGGAATGTCGCGATCGGATGACATGTTCCAGGAACGCGTGCTCCGCTCGATCAGGCGTCAGCGCGCGGCCTGGCTTGTTGCTGCGCCTGCTGCTGTTGATGCTGCTGATAAAGCGCTTCGAAGTTCACCGGCGCGAGCATCAATGGGGGGAATCCGCCTTTGGCAACCAGGTTGCTGATCGCTTCACGCAGATAAGGATACAGAATGCCCGGACAATACACGCCGAGCAGTTCGCGCAGTTCATCTTCGGGGAAACCGACGGCCTGGAATTCACCGGCCTGCTGCACTTCCACCAGATAGGCGTTGCGCTCACCGAGCTTGGCGGTGATGGTGATCGCAATCACCACTTCATAGATGTCGCCACCAAGGGCTGCCACCTGATTGTGCAAGCTCATGCTAACTTCGGGATTCCATTTTTCTTCACCGAAGATTGCCGGCGCGTTCGGGCTCTCGAAGGAGACATCTTTGGTGTAGATGCGGCGAATGGCGAATGCGCGCTGTGCTCCGGCCGAGTGGCCGTTACTCATGTTGTTGCTTTGTTCTTCGGCCACGTCGGTTTCCTCTTCATCTTTATGAAATAGGTTCGTAAAGAAAGCGCGCTACGATAGCACGCGTGGCGCGAGCGTACTATGGCTTGCGTTCCAGTGGCAGGCTGGCGCTGCGCCATGCCATCAGGCCGCCGGTCAGTTTATATACAGACGTAAAACCGTGTTTGCGGAGCGCCACGGCAGCATGGGCGGCGCGCTTTCCGCTTTCGCAGTAGACGATCACTTTACGATCGCGATATTGCTGAAGATCGTTCACGCGCGCATCGATCAGCGGCAGCGGTACATGGATGGCATCGACGATATGGCCCTTAGCGAACTCATCGTCGCTGCGCACGTCTATGAAGAGGGCGTTTTCTTGATTGTTGAGCCGAACGGCCTCATTGGGCGGTACCTCCTTGAATCCGAGCAGACGTGACTTGGTAAGATTCACGAACAACAAGGCAAGGATTACAATGAGGGCCAAGAACAGCAGCCAGTTGTTCAGAACGAAGGTTCCGAGGTTTTCCATGTGAGCGGGTTCCGGGCGCTGCGAATGGCGCGATGCAAAAGGGCATAAGCTTATTGCATAACGCGACTTCGTACCACCCGAGGCGTGCCCGCGCCCGGTAAGGTTTTTCACTCATTAAGATTGGATCGACGAAAGTTTATGGTGAACAAAGAGTACAGGCCGCGCCCCCTCGCCCTCATCATCCTCGATGGTTGGGGCTACAGCGAAGAAAAGGATGGCAACGCCATTCTCGCCGCGCACAAGCCGAATTGGGATCATCTATGGAAGGATTATCCCCACACGTTAATTCAGGGTTCGGGTAATTACGTCGGATTGCCGGCGGATCAGATGGGCAACTCCGAAGTCGGACACCTTAATATGGGCGCTGGCCGGGTCGTCTATCAGGAGATCACCCGCATCGACCGAGCGATCGAGCAGGGTGAATTCCACAGCAATCGCATCTTCACCGATGCGCTGGTGCGCGTCGCTGCGGCCGGTCGCTCGGTGCATGTCATGGGGCTCCTTTCCGAGGGCGGCGTACATAGTCGCCAGGAACACATCCATGCCATGTTGCGTCTGGCCGCGGCGAAGGTCGATGCGAAGCGGGTCCATCTGCATGCGTTTCTGGATGGTCGCGACACGCCACCGCGCAGCGCCGCTGCCAACATCGAAGCCGCCGAACGCGTAGCAAGCGAACTTGGTGGTGGACATATCGCCTCCATCATCGGGCGTTATTACGCCATGGATCGCGACCAGCGCTGGGAACGCACGCGTCTCGCCTATGATCTCGTCAGCCAGGGCATCGGTGAATACACCTATGCTGATCCGCTGCAAGCATTGGAACAGTCTTATGCCCGCGGCGAGAGCGATGAGTTCGTGCGCCCGACCGTGATCGCGCAGCCTGGCGCTGCTCGCTTGCGCATCGAAGACGGCGATCTGGTGATCTTTATGAACTTTCGCGCTGATCGCGCGCGCCAGATCACGCGCGTCTTCATCGATCCGTCCTTCAACGGCTTCGAGCGTCGCGCTTTGCATCTCGGCGGCTTCATCAGTCTCACCGAATACAGCAAGGATTTCGCCGTCGCCGTCGCCTTCCCGCAGACGCGCATCGATAACGTCTTCGGTGAATGCATCGACCGCCTTGGCTTCACGCAGCTGCGCATCGCTGAGACCGAGAAATATGCCCACGTCACGTTCTTTTTCGACGGTGGCATCGAGCGTGCATTCCCCCATGAAGAGCGCATTCTGGTGCCTTCGCCCAAGGTTGCGACCTACGATTTGCAGCCCGCGATGAATGCGCCCGAAGTCACCGATCGTCTGGTCGAAGCCATCATCAGCCAGCGCTTCGATGTCATCGTCTGCAACTATGCCAATGCGGATATGGTTGGCCACACCGGTAATTTCGACGCCACCAAACAAGCGATCGAAGCGCTGGATGTTTGCATCGGCCGCGTGCATGAGGCACTGCGCAAGGTAGGCGGTGAAATGATCATTGCCGCTGATCATGGCAACGCCGAGCGCATGTCTGACGAGGAAACTGGCCAGAGCCATACTGCGCATACCTCGAACCCTGTGCCCTTCGTGTATGTGGGCAGGCCGGCGCGCATCACTCATCAGGGCGCGCTGTCGGATATCGCGCCGACCATGCTCTATCTCATGGGGCTGACGCCACCACCGGAGATGGATGGCAAGTCGATGGTGGAGTTGCTGAAAGGTTGATCAACCAGCTTGCCAGCAGTCCGCCGCTTCTGCGGTCTGCATCACGAAGGTCAGAGCAGGCGGGCATGGTCCTCTCGATGCGCCAGGCATCCTTGCTGTGTCTTGGGTTATTCCTTTATTTACTAGGGATGCAGCTGGCGCTGGCGGCGAGTAGTTCCGGCCAGGACGAAGCCAAGCGCCTTGAAGAAACGCGGCGTGAGATCAAACGCCTCACCGGCGAACTCTCGGGCGTGCGCGATCAGCAGTCGCGGCTGCGCGAAGAGCTCAAGGCGAGCGAAAAGCAGATCGGTGCGGTGAGCATCACGCTCAAGCAGCTTGCCGGCAAACAGCGCATGAAGGCAGGCGAGCTCTCGAGTTTGCTCGAGCGTCGGCGCGCTGCCGAATCCATGCTCACCCGTCAGCGCGATGCGCTCGAACGCCAAATCGTTGCCGCCTATATGATGGGGCACGAGGGCCGCATGCAGATCATCTTCAATCAGCAAGACCCAGCAACGCTCGGTCGCATGCTGCACTATTACGACTACTTCAACCGGGCGCGCATGGAACAAATGGAGCTCATCCGCGCGAGCCTTGCCGAGATCGATGTCTTACAGAGCGGCATCGCCACCGAGCAGACCGAGCTCGATCGCTTGAGCGCCGAACGTGCCGGCCAGATAGAAGTGCTTGATGCTTCGCGTCAGACGCGCCAGGAAACGCTCGCCAAGCTCGACACAGAAATCAAATCACGCGAGCAGAAGATCGCGAGCCTCAAGCAGGACGAGCGCAGTCTTTCCGACTTGGTGAGCAAGCTGCGTGAAGCGCTGCGCGATATGCCGGTCGATTTGCCCGATGGCGTGCCGTTCGCAAAGCTCAAGGGCAAACTGCCCTGGCCGGTGAAAGGCAAACTCGCCGCGCGTTACGGCAGCAGCCGCGGCGAAACGGAAAAACTGACTTGGCGCGGCATCGTCATCGACGCCAACGAAGGTGATGATGTGCACGCGGTTTACAACGGGCGCGTGGTCTTCGCTGACTGGATGCGCGGTTTTGGCATGCTGGTGATCATCGATCACGGTGGTGGTTACATGAGTCTCTATGGCCACAACCAGAGCCTATATAAGGCAGTGGGTGACGCGGTGCGCAAGGGCGAGACGATCGCCACCGTTGGCAACAGTGGCGGGAGCAATAAACCCGGGCTCTATTTCGAGTTGCGCTACAACGGTGTACCTGACAATCCCTCCCCGTGGCTAGTGGCGACATCGCGCTAAATCCCCGGCCCTTGGGTTGTTTTCTGCTAAACTGAGCGCGTTTTTTCCAAATATTGGCATGGACGTGGCCGCTGCGCGTCAGGAGGTCGTGTGGAATGAAATCAACGAAAAAGACTTTACTGGTATTGATGCTCGGTCTGGTGCTTGGCGTATCGCTCACCATCGGTCAGGGCGTATTCGCGGAGCGTGAAACTGCAGCGCCATTGCCGCTCAAAGAGCTGCGCACATTCACCGACGTATTTGCCAACATCAAGAGCAACTACGTCGAAGCCGTGGATGACAAAGTGCTGATCGAAAATGCCGTGCGCGGCATGCTTGCGGGGCTGGATCCCCACTCAACCTTCCTCGACAATGAAGCCTATTCCGATCTACAGGTCGGCACCAGCGGCGAGTTCGGCGGCCTCGGCATCGAAGTCGGTATGGAAGATGGTTTCGTCAAAGTAATTTCCCCTATTGATGACACGCCGGCGAAGGCTGCGGGCATCGAAGCGGGCGATCTCATCATTCGTCTCGACGACACGCCGGTGAAAGGTCTGTCGCTGAAAGAAGCCGTCGACATCATGCGCGGCAAGCCCGGCACCGACATCACGCTCACCATCGTGCGTGAAGGTCAGACTGCGCCGATCAAAGCGACTCTCAAGCGCGCAGTCATCAAAGTGAAGAGCGTGCGCAGCAGTATGCTCGATGATGGCTTCGGCTATGTACGCATCACGCAGTTCCAGTCCGGCACGGGTGAAGCCATGCTGCAGGCGCTTGCGGAGTTGAAGAAGCAGGCCGGCGGCGAACTCAATGGCCTGGTGCTTGATCTGCGCAACAATCCTGGTGGCGTGCTCAATGCCGCGGTTGAAGTCTCTGACGCATTTCTGAAGAGTGGTTTGGTTGTCTACACCGAAGGCCGCACGGAAGGTTCGCGCATCGAATTCAGCGCTAACTCCGGTGATGTGCTGGATGGCGCGCCGATCGTGGTACTGGTGAATGTTGGTTCGGCGTCAGCGAGTGAGATCGTTGCTGGCGCGCTGCAAGATCACAAGCGCGCCATCATCATGGGCGCGCGTACTTTCGGCAAAGGCTCGGTGCAAACCATTCTGCCGCTCAATGATGGCACTGCGCTCAAGCTGACGACCGCGCGTTACTACACGCCATCGGGTCGCTCGATCCAGGCCGAAGGCATCGTGCCCGACATCTTGCTCGGCAATATGCGCCTCGCTGCAGTCGAAGACAGCGGCATCGCTGCGGTCAAGGAAGCCGATCTCAGCCGTCACCTCGGCAACAATCGCGTGCCGGCGGAAAGCCAGTCCGCAACGCCGGAAGAGAAAAAGGCTAATGCCAAAGATGTGCGACTCGGCGAAGACTATCAGCTCAATGAAGCCCTGAATCTGCTGCGGGGTCTGCACATCATGCAGCAGCGTTCCTAAAGGAGCCCGGCGCTATGCGGGCAGAGCAGGCAATGCGAAGAGGATGAGCCTGCGCCTGCGTCAGTTGATCTCACGCGAGGGACAGTCCGGCATCATCGGGCTGTCCCTTCGCTTTTTCCTCCTTCTGCTTTTTCCCGTTGCACATGCTGATGAAGGCGTGATGCCAGTAGTGGCGCGCACGCACGCCGTCATCGCCATCATCATCGATGATCTCGGTTATCATCCCGAGCTCGATCGTCGCGTGGTACGGCTACCCGGCGCGGTAACTTGCGCGTTTCTCCCACATACGCCGTATGCTCCGCAGCTCGCCGACCTGGCAGATGCGCTTGGCAAAGAAGTGATGCTGCATCTGCCGATGGAATCGGTGGAGTATATGAATAACCCCGGCATGCTCAACGTCAACATGGATCGCCAATCATTCGCGCGCGCTGTGCGTGATGGCTTGGCTTCAGTGCCGCATGCGAGTGGCATCAACAATCACATGGGCAGCCTACTCACGCAGTCACCGCTACGCATGCAATGGTTGATGGATGAAATCAAACTCCATCGCGGCATTTATTTCGTCGACAGCTACACCAGCGTGCAAAGCGTTGCTTGGCAGATCGCTGCCGCCAATCGTCTGCCGAGTGCGCGCCGTGATGTCTTTCTCGACAACAATCGTGATCCAGCCATGATCCGCGCACAGTTCGAGCGTTTGCTCGCGAGCGCATGGAAAAACGGCTACGCAATCGCCATTGCGCATCCATATCCAGAAACCGTAGCATTTCTGGAAGCAAAATTGCCCGCGCTCGCGGGCTCCGGCATCGAACTCGTACCGGTATCACGCCTCATCGAACGCCGCACTACGATCACAGCGCAGGCTGTCGATACCGGGCCAGAAGAAAACGTCGCGCTGATTCCCGCGAGCGCCACACATTAAGGAATATCTGAACAACCCTCTTCGTCATTGCGAGGGGCGGTCACTTCTTCAGACCCGTGGCAATCCATAAGGGCTGTGTGGATTGCTTCGCCTCGCAATGACGAAGAGGGTTGTTCAGATATTCCTTAGCAATACATCTCGATCAATATCTACCAAGAGGGCAGAGCCATGGCCAGGATATTGGTACCACTTGCACAAGGTTGCGAAGAACTCGAAGCAGTCACCATCATCGATCTGCTGCGCCGCGCACGACTCGAAGTAGTGAGCGCAGGTCTCGACGCCGGCCCCATCACCGCAAGCCGCGGCACGCGCCTGCTTCCCGATCTCACATTAGATGAAGCACTCAAACAGGATTACGATATGATCGTCCTGCCCGGTGGATTACCCGGCGCCGACCACCTCGACCGCGACCCGCGCATACGCCAAGCGCTCGCGCGCACTGCAGAAAACGGCGGCTACATCGCCGCTATCTGCGCCGCCCCCAAAGTGCTAGTCAACGCCGGCATGCTAAGCGGCCACCGCGCAACTTCCTTCCCCGGTGCCCTCGACGGCCTATGGACCGACGACATCGCCCTAAGCGATGACCCCGTAGTCATCGATGGCCGCATCATCACCTCGCGTGGACCAGGCACCGCCATCGACTTCACGCTTGCATTGATTGAGCTGCTGGTGGGAGAGGAAATTCGCGATCGGGTGGAAGAGAGCTTGCAGCGACCGGCTGCGCATCGGGGTTAGTGGGGGGTATGAAAACTAAAATTATCTGTAGCGGAAACTCTCAGCGTATTGCTCTCAAGCTGCCGCTATAATTCGCCCCTCACTCACTGACGCCCCATTCCATGGACATCCTGATTCTGCTGAAAGCGGCCCTCCTCGGCATCGTCGAAGGTCTGACCGAATTTCTGCCCATTTCTAGCACGGGGCATTTGCTGATCGCCGAGCACTGGCTGGGCGAGCAGTCCGAATTATTCAACGTCGTCATTCAAGCGGGCGCCATTCTTGCGGTGGTGCTGATATATCGTAGCCGTCTGTATCAACTGATTACCGGTTTCAATAAACCGGAGAATCGCGATTATGCGCTGAAATTGGCGACGGCATTTTTGATTACCAGCGTGCTGGGTTTCGTCGCAACTCGGTTCGGCTTCAAGCTCTCGGCAGAGATTTCGCCGATTGCCTGGGCGCTGATTATCGGCGGTGTGTGGATGATCGCCGCCGAATGGATGACAGCGCGATTGCCCGAACGCGCAGCCATCACCTGGCGCGTCGCGATTCTGGTTGGACTGGCGCAAGTCGTCGCTGGAATTTTCCCCGGCACTTCGCGTTCAGCAGCGACCATCTTCGTCGCCATGCTCGCTGGCGCCAACAATCGCGCGGTCGCAACCGAGTTCGCTTTTCTGCTTGGCATCCCGACCATGTTCGCCGCCAGCGGTTACGAATTGCTGAAAGCGTTCAAGGCTGGCGATGTGGTGGGTTACAACGAAAACTGGATCGCACTCACTGTTGCGTTTGTCGTCTCACTGATTACCGCTTTCGTCTCCGTGAAATGGCTGCTCGGCTACATCCGCGCGCACCGCTTCACGCCGTTTGCGATTTACCGCATTGCGCTGGGCGCTGTATTGCTATTGTGGCTATCCGCCGACGTCTGAACGGCTGAGCCTTCTCACGCTCACGTATGGCACTTACCAATGATTTGCGTATCAGCAAGTTGCGTCAAGTGGTATTGGTGATCCGTACGCATCGTCAGTAAGACATAGGGTGGGGTTCGCTTCGCGAAGCCCACC